>NZ_SSDO01000295.1:0-4612 GCF_004794395.1 Microbacterium sp. K41
CGGCCTCGACCCCGAGCACGGCGGCCCCGGGGTACGCGGGCGAACCGGTGCGCAGGGCCACCACGCCGCGCGAGTACTTGTCGTCGTCGCGCGTCGCGGCGCGGACGAACCGGGCCGTGTCGACGCGTGACCACTCGCGCGCTTCGCTCATGCCTCCACGTTAGCGGGCGGCCCCGCCGCCTCCCGAGCCCCGGTAGCGTCGAACCGTGAGCCTCCTCTTCTCCCCGTTGACCATCCGCTCGACCACGTTCCGCAACCGCCTGTGGGTCTCCCCGATGTGCATGTACAGCGCCCTCGACGGCGTCGCGCAGGAGTGGCACCACGCCCACCTGGCGCAGTTCGCCTCGGGCGGCGCCGGGCTGATCGTCGCCGAGGCCACCGCCGTGGTGCCGGAGGGTCGCATCTCGCCGCGCGACCTCGGGCTGTGGACCGACGAGCAACGCGACGCCCTCGCCCCCGTCGTCCGGGCGATCCACGACCGGGGCTCGCTCGCCGGCATCCAGCTCGCGCACGCGGGTCGCAAGGCGTCGACATGGTGGCCGTGGGCGCCCGAGCGCGGCTCCGTGCCCGCGACCGAGGGAGGCTGGACCACCGTGGCTCCGTCCGCCGTGGCCTTCGACGGGTTCGCGGATCCGGTCGCCCTCGACGCGGCGAGCATCGACCGCGTGGTCGAGGCGTTCGCCACGGCGGCCCGGCGCGCGCTCGACGCCGGCTTCGACGTGCTGGAGCTGCACGGCGCGCACGGCTACCTGCTGCACCAGTTCCTGTCGCCGCTGTCGAACCACCGCGACGACGAGTACGGCGGCTCGCTCCACAACCGTGCCCGGCTGCTGCTGCGGGTGCTCGACGCCGTGCGCGCGACCGCCGGCGACGACGTCCCGGTGTTCGTGCGGATCTCGGCGACCGACCACGCCGAGGGCGGGTTCACGCCAGACGAGGCCGCAGTGGTCGGGGCGTGGGCGACCGAGCACGGCGCCGACCTGATCGATGTGTCCAGCGGCGGGCTCGTCGCGCACCAGCGCATCGCCGTGTCGCCCGGCTACCAGGTGCCGCTCGCGGAGACCGTGCGCCAGGGCGGCCGCATCCCGGTGTCGGCGGTCGGCCTCATCACCGCGGCCGCACAGGCCGAGCAGGTGCTGGCCGACGGCGCGGCGGATGCGATCTTCGCCGGTCGGGAGTGGCTGCGCGACCCGCACTTCGCGCTGCGTGCGGCGCACGAGCTCGGTGCCGAGGTCGCGTGGCCGCCGCAGTACGAGCGCGCCCGCTGGCGCTGAACCGCCTCTCGACGACGAAGGCCGCCGCCCCATCGGGAACGGCGGCCTTCGCGCTGGACGGCTGTGGTGTCAGTGCCCGCGCACGCGCCGCGTCGCGTCCTGCACCTCACCGACGAGCTCCTCCAGGATGTCCTCCAGGAACAGCACCGCCGTCGTCTCGCCCGCCGAGTCGCGCACCTTCGCCAGGTGACGGCCGGCGCGTCGCATCACGGCGAGCGCGTCCTCCAGGTCGGTGTCCTCCTGCACGGGGACCATGTGGTGGATCCGCTTGCCCGGGATCGGCTCGTGCACCTTCGTGTCCGCGTCCGGCCCCTCCGAGGCGCGCAGGATGTCCTTCAGGTGCACGTACCCGATCGGGGTGTCCTCGTCGTCGACGATCACGTAGCGCGAGAACCCGTAGCGGGCCACGGCCTTCTCGATGTCGTCCGGCGTCGTGGTCTGCGGCAGCGTCACGAGGTCGCCCAGCGGCACCGCCACGTCGCGCGCCTTCTTGTCGGTGAACTCGACGGCGGCGGTCACGGTGCCCGCGGTGTCCATCAGCACGCCCTCGCGACGGGACTGGCTCACGATCGTGGCCACCTCGTCGAGCGTGAAGGTCGAGGCCGCCTCGTTCTTCGGCTCGACGCGGAACAGCCGTAGCACGCCGTTGGCTGCCGCGTTGAGCAGCCAGATCACCGGCATGAACACCTTCGAGATCCACACCAGCGGCGACGCGAGGATCAGCACCGCGCGGTCGGGCACCGAGAACGCCAGGTTCTTCGGCACCATCTCGCCGAACACCACGTGCAGGAACGAGACGACGAGCAGCGCGATCACGAACGAGACCACGTCGACCGCGCCGTCGGCCCAGCCCAGCGCGTGCATCGGCACCGCGAGCAGGTGGTGGATCGCCGGCTCCGACACGTTCAGGATCAGCAGGGAGCAGATCGTGATGCCCAGCTGCGAGGTCGCGAGCATGAGCGTGGCGTGCTCCATCGCGTACAGCGCCGTCTTCGCGGCCCGGGACCCGCGCTCGGCGCGCGGCTCGATCTGCGAGCGCCGCGCGGAGATCACCGCGAACTCCGCGCCGACGAAGAACGCGTTCGCCGCCAGCAGCACGACCAGCCAGGCGAGGCCGACCCAATCGCTCATCGCGACACCTCCTCGGCCTCGAGGGAGTCCGGTCTGGGCACGTAGCGCACCCGGTCCACCCGGCGGCCGTCCATCCGGACGACGTGCAGCGTGCCGCTCTCCAGCGGCACCTCGTCGCCGACGACCGGCACGCGCTCCAGCACGCTCATGACGTAGCCGCCCACGGTGTCGTACACGTCGCCCTCCGGCACGTCGACGCCCGCACGGCTGCGCAGCTCATCGGGGCGCAGCTCGCCGGGGAACGTGATGCCGTCGCGGTTGCGGATGATGCCGGCCCGCGTGCGGTCGTGCTCGTCGGACACCTCGCCCACGAGCTCCTCCACCAGGTCCTCCAGGGTCACGATGCCCGCCGTGCCGCCGTACTCGTCGACCACGACGGCCAGCTGGTAGCCGCGGCCGCGGAGGTCGGAGATCAGCGCGTCGACGTGGGCGGTCTCCGGCACGCGCAGCGGCTCGGTCGCCAGGGCGCCGACGGGCACCTCGGCCCGCCGCTCCCGCGGGACGGCGATCGCGGCCTTCAGGTGCACGACGCCGGTGATGTCGTCGAGGTCCTCGTCGAACACCGGGAAGCGGCTGTGGCCCGTGCGGCGCGCGAGCTGGATCACGTCGTCGACCGAGTCGCCCGCGGCGATCGCGTGCATGCTCGGACGGGCCGTCATCACGTCGGCGGCCGTGAGGCGCGAGAACGTCAGGGTGCGGTCGAGCAGCGTCGCCGTGTCGGCCTCCAGCAGCCCGGCGCTCGCGGAGCGGCGTACCAGAGACGACAGCTCCTCCGCACTCCTGGCGCCGGACAGCTCCTCCTTGGGCTCGATGCCCATGCCGCGCAGCACGCCGTTCGCGCTGCCGTTGAGCACCACGATCGCGGGCTTGAACACGGCCGTGAACGCGGTCTGGAACGGGATCACGAGCTTCGCGGTCGCCAGGGGCAGCGCGAGCGCGAAGTTCTTCGGGACCAGCTCACCCAGGATCATCGACAGCACCGTGGCCACGAACATCGCCACGACGGTCGCGATCGGGGCGACCGCGGCCTCGGGGATGCTCCAGGCGACGAGCGTCGGGCGCAGGAGGTTCGACAGCGCCGGCTCCATCGTGTAACCGGTGAGCAGCGTGGTCAGCGTGATGCCGAGCTGCGCGGACGACAGGTGCGTCGAGGTGTGCTTGAGAGCGCTGATCGTGAGCGAGAGCCGGGATTCGCCCCGGGCCTGTCGCGCCTCCAGTTCGGCCCGGTCGAGATTGACCAGGGCGAACTCGCTCGCGACGAAGAGGCCGGTGCCGACCGTGAGCAGGAGCCCCACGCCCAACATGATGAAATCCATCAGCTATTCCTCTCCGCAGAGAGTCCGGGACGGTGGGGCGATGTTCGGCAACTGGGGGGGTCGTCCATAGTGCGCTCGATTCTACAGAACGCGGCCGTGACCGCGCCCGTGCTACCAGCTGACGGGCAGCGCCTTGCCCTCCTCGTAGCCGGCCGCGGACTGCAGGCCGACCAGCGCGCGCTCGTGGAACTCCGGCACGGTCGCAGCACCCGCGTACGTGAATGAGGACCGCACGCCGGACGTGATCATGTCGAGCAGGTCCTCCACACCCGGCCGCAGCGGGTCGAGGTAGATCTTCGAGGAGGAGATGCCCTCGGCGAACAGCTCCTTGCGGGCGCGCTCGTACGCGTCGAGGCGCTCGAACCGCGCCTGCACGGCCTTGGTCGACGCCATCCCCCACGACTCCTTGAACAGGCGCCCCTCCGCGTCGCGCTGCAGCTCGCCCGGCGCCTCGATCGTGCCGGCGAACCACGAGCCGATCATGACGGAGGCCGCGCCGGCCGCGAGTGCGAGGGCCACGTCGCGCGGGTAGCGCACTCCCCCGTCCGCCCACACGTGCGCTCCGGCCTCGCGGGCGGCCTGCGCCGTCTCCAGCACCGCCGAGAACTGCGGGCGCCCCACGGCGGTCATCATGCGCGTCGTGCACATCGCGCCGGGGCCGACGCCGACCTTGAGGATCGTGGCCCCCGCATCGACGAGGTCGCGCACGCCGTCGGCCGTGACGATGTTGCCCGCGACGATCGGGAGGCCGAGGCCGAGCTCGGCCACCGTGCGCAGTGCGCGGAGCATGCCCTCCTGGTGGCCGTGGGCGGTGTCGAGCACCAGCACGTCCACCCCGGCACCGGCGAGCGCGCGGGCCTTCGCGGCGACGTCGCCGTTGATGCCGACCGC
>NZ_SSDO01000296.1:0-789 GCF_004794395.1 Microbacterium sp. K41
CGCGGCCGGGGTCGTCGGCGACCTGGGCACGCGCGACGGCATCCACGCCGCAGCCGCCGCGGCCGCGGAGCCGTTCGGCGAGCCGGACATCCTGGTGAACTCGGCGGGCATCAACCTCCGGCCGCCCTACGCCGAGATCACGCAGGACGACTGGGACGCGACCATGACGGTCAACGCGCTGGCGCCGTTCCTGCTCGGCCAGCGGTACGCGAGGGGCATGGCGTCCCGCGGCTACGGACGGCTCATCCACATCAGCTCGCAGCAGGCGCACCGGGCTTTCGTGGGCAGCGGCGTGTACGGCGCGTCGAAGGGCGCGGTCGAGTCGCTCATGCGCTCCGAAGCCGAGGCCTGGGGCGGCACCGGGGTCACGAGCAACACCCTGGTGCCCGGGTTCGTGCTCACCCCGCTGAACGCGCGGTTGCAGCAGGACCCCGACACCATCGCGGCCCTCGCCGCGCGCACCATGATCGGACGCAACGGACTGCCGAGCGACTTCGCGGGCGCCGCGGTGTTCCTCGCCGGTGCGGGCTCGGCCTACGTCACCGGGCACTCGCTGTTCGTCGACGGCGGCCTGTCCGTGCACTGACGCCGCCGCCCTGGCGCTCAGGCCTCGGGGAGGGCGGACTCGTCGGGGTCGGGCGCCGTGGCCCCGGTGCCCGCCGCCGGTGCAGACGGCGTGATCAGCGGAGCCGCGGTCGCGAGTGCGGTGACGGCGTCCGCCGCAGCCGCGTCGTCCGGTGCACGGTCGGCACGGCGGGGAAGTCGTTGGCGAGCGAGTCGGCACCGCCG
>NZ_SSDO01000297.1:0-4445 GCF_004794395.1 Microbacterium sp. K41
CGTGCGCGGGCGGCGGCGCGTACGGGTCGCCCGGTCGTGCGGCAGACGGCGAGGCCTCGCGGGTGCCGCGCACCTGGTCGACCGCACCGCGGATCATTCCGCCCCAATCGGTGGACTCCCGCCCCGTGTCCCCGGGCCGCCGCGAGGATGTCGCGCCGCCCGTGTCGAGCGCGTCGGAGGCGAGGCGGATGAGTCGGGAGAGCTTTCCCATGGTGATCCCTTCGTGGGGCGGGCCACCGGGAGGGTCGACGTCCAGCATCGGCAGGGGTCTCCGGGCAGCCCGCGAACGGGTGCCAAGGTCTCCTCCGCCCGGAAGGGCCAGCGGGCCGGGACACGATGTCATGTCCGTAGTGACGACGACGCTGCAGACGGGAGTACTCCGCTTGCACTTCGAAACCCTAGCGGGCAGGGCTATGGATCCTCTCCACTGCCCGCTCAGCCGAGATCGTCGAGCACCTCGAGCACGTCGTCGCGGATGGCGAGGAACGCCGCATGCACCTCGGTGCGCCCGCCGTCCTCCGAGAGCGCCGCGACCGTGCGTCCCAGCGCCCCGAGGGGGAGCGTCCCGGCGGACTCCCGAGCGCTCAGCTCCCCGAAGCCCTCCGGAGGCGACCCCGCGCGCGCCGCGAGCAGGAGCTGATCGCACAGCACCGAGGCCGCGCCCAGGAGCGACGCCGCGGCACGCAGATCGCTGCGGGCGACCTCGGTGCACAGCAGGCGGTCGCGGATGATGCGGGTGAGCCGCCGCGAATGCGGAGCGGGGATCGCCCGCCTCGACCGGATGCGCCAGCGATCATCTCCGTCCAGGGGCGCCTCGTATGACACCGGCTCGCCGTCGCTCACATGGATCGCCGGGATCTGCATCGGTGTGGGAAGCGGATCCCCTGCCCACCACGCCGCCGGTGCCTCCGCCGTCGGAAGGAACGCTGTCGCGCGCTCTGCTCGCGCCGCCCCCGCGCCATCCGGGCGGAGGTCGGCGACCTGCACGAGGCTGGGGTTGCTGGCGAAGTGGGACAGGCCGCGGGATCGGATGACTCGGAACAGCGCTTCCCCATCGTCGACGGGAGCGCTGTCGTCGGCGGCGGCGAGCTCGGCGGCGACCGCGACCGGCAAAACGGTGGCGACGACGGACACCGTCTTCCCCGGCGGGGCGACCCACGGCCGCCCGGCGAAGGCAGCGATCCGCACCGCGTGCGACGCGTAGGTGTCCCACCCCGAGAAGAAGCTCAGCACCGCGGCGGGCTGACGCCTCACCGCGTCGCGGACCTGAGCGAGAAGCGCCGGATGCGCGTCCACGTCACCCGAGAGCACGAGATGATGAGTCGCCCGGCGGCTCCAGGGCTGCCAGACGGGACGCGGGGAACCGCGACGCGCCGACCGTTCGATCCCGTCGGAGACGATCTGGACGGGAGCGCTGCGGAGCTCGTGCGCCAGGGCGACCGCCCGGTTCTCGAGCCCCGGCAGGGCGCGGATCGAGACGCTGAGCGTCGGCATCGAACCCCCACTCCGCGTCGCCACCTGGTCTCCTCGCATCGCGCACGATCCACACGGCCGCCCACACGGCCTTGTCCACGCTCCCGGAAAGCGTACAATCTGACATGTTACGTGGCCAACTCTTGCGACGTCTCCACCCTCATACGTCCGGCCCGGAACGAGAACGGCCCCGCACGCATTCGCGTCCGGGGCCGTTCGGTGTCGTCGTCACTTGACGGGCGCGGTCTCCGCTGTCGCCGAAGCCTTCGCGGCGGGCTTCTTCGCCGCCGCCTTCTTCGGAGCGGGCTTCACATCGGCCGGGGTCTCCGCGGCGGGAGCCGCCTTCGCGGCCGGAGCCGACTTCGCCGGAGCAGCCGCCGGGGCCGCGTCGGCCGGTGCCGCCGGACGCGGACGCGCCGCGAACTCCTCGAACACGTAGCGCGGGTTCTGCACGGTCTCGAGGTTGACCAGGTCGCGGCCGAGCCACAGGTTGTTCCACCAGCCCCACAGCACGCGCCACTTGCGCTCCCACGTCGGCATCGCGAGTCCGTGGTACCCGCGGTGCGCGACCCAGGCGATGAAGCCCTTGAGGGCGATCTTGCCGGACTGGAAGACGCCGTTGTACAGGCCGAGACCGGCCACGGCCCCGAGGTTCTTGTGGAAGTACTCCTTGGGCGCCTCGCCACGGAGCACCGCCACCAGGTTCTTCGCGAGGAGCTTGGCCTGACGCACCGCGTGCTGCGCGTTCGGCACGCAGAATCCGCCGACGCCACCACCCGACAGGTCGGGCACGGCCGAGACGTCACCGGCAGCCCAGGCGCCCTCGACGAAGGCCTCCGGGGTGCCAACGCGCAGGTCGGCGCGGGTCTGGATGCGACCGCGCTCCTCGATCGGCAGGTCGCCGCCGCGCACGACGGTCGGGTTGGCCATGACGCCCGCGGTCCAGACGATCACGTCGGTCGGGATGACCTCGCCCGTCGAGAGCTCGACGTTGCCGTCGATCGCACCCGTGACCTGCGTGTCGAGGTGCACGTTGGCGCCGCGCTTCGCGAGGTCCTTGAGCACCCACTCGCTGGTCTTGAGCGACACCTCGGGCATGATCCGCCCCATCGCCTCGATCAGGTGGAAGTGCGTGTCCTCGAAGTGGATCTGCGGGTACTTGCTCACGAGCGACGAGGCCAGCGAGCGCAGCTCGGCGAACACCTCGATGCCGGCGAAGCCACCACCCACGACGACCACGGTCAGCAGACGGTCGCGCTCGGGACCGGCGGGAAGCGAGGCGGCCTTGTCGAAGTTCGACATGACCTTGTCGCGGATCGCCACGGCCTCTTCGATGGTCTTGAGACCGATCGCGTTGTCGGCGATGCCCGGGATCGGGAACGTGCGCGAGACGGCACCCGCGGTGACCACGATCTGGTCGTACGCGAACTCGTACGGCTCGCCGACGGGCGGCGTGATCGTCGCGGTCTTCTGCGCGTGGTTGATGTTGGTCACCTTGGCGGTGAGCACGTGCGTGCGCTTGAGGTGGCGGCGGTGCGCGACCACCGAGTGACGTGCCTCGATCGAACCGGCGGCGACCTCGGGAAGGAACGGCTGGTACGTCATGTACGGCAGCGGGTCCACCATGGTCACGTCGGCCTCACCCTTGCGCAGGTGCTTCTCGAGCTTCCACGCGGTGTAGAAACCTGCGTAGCCCCCGCCGACGATCAGGATCTTGGGCACAGTGCTGTTCTGAGGCACAGAAGAACTACTCCTCGGAGTCGGGATTGTGGCGTACGGGAACGCGCGCCGATCGGATGCGCCGGGCAGCTGCGGTGACGCCAAGCGCTATCAGGATACCAGGCACCGTGAGTGCGACGAGCGGCAGGGTACCGTAGCGCAGTGATTCGGCGCTGGGAAGCAGCGGTGAGCCGGCCTCGCTCGGCTGATCCGCATCGGGAAGCGGAGGCACGGCGACCGGGGTCAGCTCGGGCTGCGGCGCCGGCTCGCTCTCGGCTCGGCGGAACAGCCGGATCCACTCCGCCAGGTCGCCCATCGGGTTCGTGTCGACCGCGGGAAGGGTGGCCGAGATCGCCGCGGCAGCATCGACCAGCCCGTAGCCGTAGAGCGGATCGCGGGGCTTCTGCGCATCGGGTACGGGTATCGCCGTCTTGATGATGCGGTTGATCACGTCGTTCGCGGAGATGTCGGGATGTGCCGACCGGATGAGCGCGGCGATCCCCGCCACGATCGGTGCCGCACCGCTCGTGCCGTTCCACTTGACGACTTCCCCGTCGGCCGAGACACCGAGCAGGCCCTCACTGGGCGCCGAGATCCCGATCGTGATGCCCTGCGTCGACGCCTCGATGCTCGCGGTGCCCGTCTGATCGACACCGCCCACCGTGAGCACACCGGGGATCGTGGCGGGAGCGCCGATGATGTTCGTGCCGCTCCCCCGGTTGCCCGCCGCGACGACCACGACCACGTCGTGCTCGAACGCGTAGAGGAACGCGTCGTCCCAGCTCTCGTCCCAGTCCAGGGTGTTGGTGGTGAAGGAGAGATTGATGATGTCGGCCCCGTTGTCCACCGCCCACCGCATCGCCTTCGCCACCTGCTCCGTGAAGGGCACGGCGGCCGCCGCGCCGAAGCCCACGGACACCGACAGCAGCTTGGCCTCCGGGGCGACGCCGATCATGCCGGTGCCGTCGGGGGCGCCGCGACCGGCGGCGAGGGACGCCACCCAGGACCCGTGGTTGCCGTCGATCGCGCCCAGCGGCGTCCGTCCATCCGGCGTCCCCGTGCCGGAGACGTCCGTGCCGCCGACCACCGCGTCGCCGAAGGTCTGCGGGACCTTGCCGATGCCTGTGTCGATCACCGCGATGGTCGTCCCCTCGCCGCGCGTCGTCTGCCACGCCTCGCGGATCCGCGCGCCGTCGAGCCAGTACTCCGCCGCGCGCACCGGGTCGGCGGGGTCGTCCGGGATCGGCGGCGGC
>NZ_SSDO01000298.1:0-789 GCF_004794395.1 Microbacterium sp. K41
GGCGAGGCCGTCGCGTCCGCAGCCGGCGTGCTCGGCGGTGGCGGCGGCGGACGCGACGACCTCGCCCAGGGCGGCGGCACCGACGGCGCGGCACTTCCGGCAGCGCTGGAGGCCATCGCACAGGAGCTCCGCGGAGCGTGACCGGCTTCCGTCGCGGAGTGCGGCTCGGCGTCGACGTGGGACGCGCCAGGGTGGGCGTGGCACGGTGCGATCCGGACGGCATGCTGGCCGTCCCGGTCGAGACCGTGCCGCGCGACGACGCGGCGATCACGCGACTCGTGGCGATCGCCGCGGAGTACGAACCGCTGGAGTTCGTGGTCGGGCTGCCGGTGAATCTGCAGGGAGCGGACACCCCGTCCACCACGGATGCGCGCGAGTTCGCAGCGGTGTTGCAGCGCGAGAGCGGTGTGCCGGTGCGGCTCATCGACGAGCGTCTGAGCACGGTGTCCGCACACGCGGCATTGCGGAGTTCCGGGCGTTCCCAGAAGAACTCTCGTAGCATTGTGGATCAGGTCGCCGCGGTGGTTCTGCTGCAGCAGGCGATCGACACGGAGAAGAGCACCGGAAACCCGGCCGGTGCACCGGTCCCCGTCGATGAGGAGCCCGCCTGATCATGTCCGAACGCGATAGCGCTTCGCCACCGCACGACACCGATGCACGCTTGGGCGACCTCTTCGAGAACCTGCCGGCTCCGGCACCGCAGGTCCCGACGGCCGACACGAGCGGCCCGGTGCCAGGCTCGCGCCGCGCCGCTCGTGAGGCCGCGCGGCGAGCCGCTCGTCAACAGCA
>NZ_SSDO01000299.1:0-1944 GCF_004794395.1 Microbacterium sp. K41
CTGGTGGCGGTCGGGGTGGGGGCGGGCTGGGCGCTGTTCGCTCCGCGCGACGCCGCGCTGCCCTTGACCGCCGCGCAGGAGCAGCGTCGCGCCGAGCTCGCGGCCGAGGACTACGACCAGGGATCGGTGCGGGCGGTGGCGCAGAGCGACGACGCGCTCGCGTGGTTCGCGACGCAGGACGACGCCCGGCGACTGTGCCTGGTGCTCGATGTGGGCGACCGCTCGCAGTCGACCTGCCTGCCCGCGGACGACGCCGCGGACGGCATGAACGTCACGGTCCCTGTCCCGATCGACCCGCCGGGCGACGAGGGCGGGGCCGCCGTGGAGAACGTCGTGGCGACGCTGCTGCTGTCGGTCGACGACGAGCCGATGGTGAGCATCCAGCGCTGGAGCATGAACTCGTCGGTGCTGTCGCAGTTCGAGGGCGAGCAGCGCACCAGAGCCGAGGAGCTCCTGGCGGACGGCTACGAGCTCGGGCTGTCGCTGGTGGGGTTCTTCCACGGGGAGCCGGTGTGGCTGGCCGACCGTCCGTCGGACACCGGTGTGTCCCTGCGGTGTCTGATCGTGGATGCCGACGCCTCGCGCCAGTGCGCCCCGATCAGCGAGGCCCTGGAGTCCGGGCTGGGGGTGCAGGTGGTCGACGTCGATCAGGAGTCGGGAGACGTGATCGCGGTCTCGGTGGTCCAGGTGGAGTTCACGCGCTGGCAGGCCCCGTACCTGTCGGTCACGACCGGGGCGGTGTTCTCCGAGGCGCCGTCCGGAGACTCGTATCTGGTGACGACGGGTCCGCCCGGCGATCCGATCCGGGTGGAGATCCCCGATCGCGACCCGGACGGCTGAGCGATCAGTCGGCCGCGGACACCCGGTCGGCGAGGATCGCGCGGCGCCGGTCGCCGATCCGCACGAGGATCAGGGTCGCCTCGGCGTCGCCCTTCAGCGTGAGCGTGCGCCGGAACGCCGCGGGATCCACGTCCACCCCGCGCTTCTTGATCTCCAGCCGCCCGATGCCGTTCGCCTTCAACGCCGCGTTGATGCCCTTGGTGTTCATCGGCAGCACGTCCCGCACGCGGAAGCTCTGCACGAACGGGCTCGTCAGGGCGGTGTCCGACGTGAGGTAGGCGATGCGGGGGTCGAGCATGCCCGCGTCGAGGCTGCGCGCGACATCCCCGATCAGGCGGGCGCGGATCACGGCGCCGTCCGGCTCGTGGAGGAACGCGCCGAGGTCGCGCACCGGGGCGTCCTCCGCATCCGCCGCGGCGGTGAGCTCGTGGGACCGGTCGCCGCGGATGAGCAGCGCCGAGCGGCGCACACCGTCTCGCGCGAGCTCGCGCGTCCACACCACGAGCTCGACCACGCTCCCGTCGGCACTGATCCACTGCGTCTCGGCGTCGTCGGGCAGGGCGTCGCGGTCGTGCGCGGGGCCGAGCTTGATCCCTGTGGGCTGCCGCGCGGCGACCCCGAAGGCCCAGTCGAGCGAGGGGGAGTAGTCGTCCGCGGCGACGCGGCGGGTCTCGCTGTGCCCAGAGGTACGGCGGGCGGGGTCCATCCATACGGCGCGGCCGGGTCGTGGCTCCCCGAGCGCGTCTTCCGCGGTGTCGTGCCGCACGGTGACGCTGTCGCCGAAGGGCGCGAGGTTGTAGGCGGCGATCGCGGCGGTGACCTCGTCGGCGTCGACCGCCAGCACGTCGAGTCCGGCGCCCGCGAACGCGAGCGCATCACCGCCGATGCCGCAGCCGAGGTCGGCCACGGCCGTCATCCCCGCGCTGCGCAGGCGCTGCGCGTGCCGGGCTGCGACACCCAGGCGCGTGGCCTGTTCGAGGCCGGCCCTGGTGAACAGCATGCGGGCCGCGAAGGGGCCGAACTTCGCGGCGGCCTTCGCCCGCAGGTGCGCCTGGCCGACCACGGCGGAGACGAGGTCGGGGGAGTGCCCGGCCGCGCGCAGAC
>NZ_SSDO01000300.1:0-7848 GCF_004794395.1 Microbacterium sp. K41
CGCCCCCCCGGGGGGGGGGGGGAGCCACAGCAGCGCATCGCCCAACGCGCGCGCGAACCCGGGGCGCCGGGTGGGGTGCTGCGCCCGCGCCCCCGCTTCCCCGCTCTGCTGCGCGCGCGCCTCGCGGCGGGTGAGTGCCGTCACGACCCCTCCTCTCGCTCCTGCCCCGCCGCGGCTACGACGACGTGCCCTGGATCTGCCATGTCTGGGTCATCGTCAGGCCCTGCGCGGTGTTCGGCGCCGTCGTCGGCAGCGTCACCGCGAAGCAGTAGTTCACGACCGACGCGCCGTTCGCGGACACCGCCTGTGTCGAGGCGCCGCCGGCCGTGAGCGCGGAGCCGTCCGCGACCACGGCGGTGCCGCCGGGGTAGGTCGCCGCCGAGCACGTGGTCCCGGCGATCGCACGCACACCGTAGGTGAGCGACGACGCGAGACCCGTGCCGCCCGGCGTCCCGGCCGTGAGCTGGAGCACGCCGGCGACCGAGGGCGACGCGGTCTTGACGCTGAACAGCGCATACGTCGTGGTGCCGGGCGCCATGGCCGTGGGCGGGAGCTGGAAGTTCAGGGCGGCCGCCGCCCCCGTGGTCGCGTGGCTGGAGAACGTGACGCCGTCGGTCGCCCCGACGAGGTCGAACCGGCCGGCCGTGAACGTGGCCGAGCCGAACTCCGAGTCGTTCCAGGCGGCGAGTGTCGCGGTCGCCCCGATGCCGAGCACCAGACCGCCCGCCAGGAGGGCTCGGAGGCGGCGGGAGCGGAGCCGGATCCTCTCCCGCCGCTGCCTGCGGGTACCCATGGCCCGCTCAGCTCGTCGACGTGGCCGTGAACTCCCAGGTCGCGTTCGTGACCAGGCCGGGTTCGAGCGCGGCGGCGGCCGTGACCGCGACGCACAGCTGCACGGCGGTGCCCGGGGTGGCGGCGGAGGCTCCTTCGGTGAGCGTCACGGCGGTCACGCCCGTCTGTGCGTCGAGCGTGGCCCCGGAGGCGACGGCGGTTCCGGTCGCGCTGGCCGCGTTGCAGGTGGCGCCGGGAGCGAGCGGGTAGATCGCGTAGGACAGATGATCGGTGTTGGAGCTCGCCGCGGGATCCGCGGTCGTGCCCGCCG
Organism: Microbacterium sp. K41; assembly: GCF_004794395.1. Classification (NCBI taxonomy): domain Bacteria; kingdom Bacillati; phylum Actinomycetota; class Actinomycetes; order Micrococcales; family Microbacteriaceae; genus Microbacterium; species Microbacterium sp. K41. Next base: position 1,103 of record NZ_SSDO01000300.1, read on the forward strand.
CGACGAGGCTGGCCCCGGTGGTCGTGCCGGCCGCGAGACGCACCCAGAAACCCGCGTAGACGGTGTCGCCGGGCGACATGTTGCCGACGACGCCGGCGGGGAGCGTGAACGCGAGGGTGGCGGCCGTGTCGCCGTCGTCGACGTTGTGATCGGTGAAGGCCGTGCCGTCGGTCGAGCCCTCCAGGTTGAACGAGCCCGCGGTGAACGTTCCGGTCGCGAACTCGGAGTCGTTCCACGCGGCGAGCGTGACCGCCGCTCCCACTCCGAGGACGAGTCCTCCTGCCAGGACCGCGCGGACCTTTCGCCGGGTCGTGGTCGTCGCCATGTCGTTCCCCCTCCGTCGTCGATCTCGGGGAACGCCGGCGAGCGGAACTCGGAGGATTCTCCCGCGTCCTCGCATCCTCTCCGAGCCCCTCGGACCAGACAAGGCGGATCCGCGCGCAGCCGTGGCACAATCCGCGCAGCCGGGGATCGTCCTCTCAGCGGCGCGACCGGCGGGCGGGCGCGACCGGGGCGAGCACCCGCCGCGCCTCGTCGGCCACCTCTGCGGCGATGGTGTCGAGCAGCGTCGACCGCAGGTTCCACTGCTGCCAGTACAGCGCGACCTTCAGCGTCGGCCCCCCGAGCGCGACCAGCCCGGGCGTCTCCTGCAGCCGCGGGACCATTCCCCAGCCGAGGCCGAGCGACACCGCGATCGCGTAGTCGTGGGACGCGGGGACGTAGTGCCGCGGCACGCCCTGCTGCGTGACGGACATGGCCGCGAGCCACTCGTGCTGCAGCGTGTCGCGACGGTCGAAGTCGACAAAGGGCGCGCGGGCGAGAGCGGCGGCGCTCACCCCCTCGGCGAACCACCGGTCCGCGAAGCCCTGCTCCGCCATGGCGCGATACTCGAGCACCCCGAGAGGTGCGACCGAGCATCCGGCCACCGGGGTCTCCTCGCTCGTCACCGCGGCCATCACCGTGCCGGATTCCAGCAGCCGGGCGGTGAAGTTCTGATCGTCCCGGTGCAGGTCGACGTCGATGTCGTGCGTGGCGGAGAGTCGTGCCATCGGCGCGAGGAACCACGTCGCCATCGAGTCGGCGTTCACGGCGAGCGGAACGACGATGCGCCGCTCGGAGCCGTCGTCGCCGATGCCCACCCCGGCGAGCGCGTCGTGCTCCAGCAGCGCCACCTGCCTGGCCAGCCGCACCACCGCCTCACCGGCCTCGGTGAGCCGCGCGGGCTTGCTGCGCACGAGCAGGATGCGCCCCAGCTGTTCCTCCAGGCTCTTGAGCCGCTGGCTGACCGCGGACGGCGTGATCCGGAGTCGGCGCGATGCCGCGTCGAGAGTGCCTTCGTCGGCGACGGCGGCCAGGGTCGCGGCGAGCTCCGGATCGATCCTCACATCAGTGATGCTAATGGTTCGGAAGGAATCTTCGCTTTCTCTGATGGGAGTCGCTTCCTAGGCTGGTGCCATGCTCACCGTCCTCGCCGGTCTCGGACTCGGCCTCTCCCTCATCGTGGCCATCGGCGCCCAGAACGTCTTCGTCCTGCGCCAGGGCATCCGGCGGGAGCATGTGCTGGCGGTCGTGATCGTGTGCGCCGTCTCCGACGCCGTGCTGATCGCCGCCGGTGTCGCCGGGCTGGGCTTCCTGCTCCAGGCTGCGCCGTGGCTCGTGGTCGTCGCCCGGGTTGCCGGGGCGCTGTTCCTGTTCGGCTACGGGCTGCTCGCGGCACGGCGCGCCTGGCGCGGCGGTGAGGTGCTGGCGGTCGATGCGTCCTCCCCCGCCGACGGAACGGGGACCGGTCGATCGGCCGGCGGCACCGCGACCGCCACCCGGAGCGGAACACGTCTGGCCCCCGTGCTCCTCACCGTCCTCGCGCTCACCTGGCTCAACCCGCACGTGTACCTCGACACCGTCCTGATGCTCGGGTCGATCGCCGCGACGCACGGCGAGCAGCGCTGGCTGTTCGCCGCCGGGGCCATCCTCGCCAGTGTCCTGTGGTTCACGGCCCTCGGTTTCGGGGCACGCTACCTCGGGCGCTGGCTGCGCACCGAGCGGTCGTGGCGCGTTCTCGACGCGGTGATCGCCGTGATCATGGTCGCGCTCGCCGTGAGCCTGATCCTCCCCGTGTTCGGCGGCTGATCCGGCTCAGGCTCCGTCGATCTGCGCCAGCCGCGCCCGCACCAGCGCGCGCAGCGTCTGCTCCGGGATCGGATGCTCCGGCTGGAAGCGGATCGTCCCCTTGTCCACGCTGGCGCCGGGATGATCGGCCAGCGCCGCCGCCACGGCCGCGACCGCGTCGGGGCTGAAGGGATACACGCCGATGTGCTTCTTGGCGCGCATCACCGACAGCAGCGGTCTGCCCCCGTGGACGAGGGCGGGCATGCCGTAGCCGGTGCCCTGCTCGGCATCCGGCTCCTCCTCCCGCGCGATCGCGTACACGCGGTCGATCGCCGCGCGGTCCGCGGGGGCGAGCCCGGTCAGGTAGTCGTCGATGGTTCCCACGACCGCATCCTGTCACCGATCGGCGGCGCGCACGAGCCCCGGGTCTCAGGCGCCGTCGAGCGGGCGGAGGATGCGCGTGAGGAACCGCTGCGTGCGCTCGTGTCGCGGGGCGCGGAAGATCTCGGCCGGCGGCCCCTCCTCAACCACCACCCCGCCGTCCAGGAACAGGACGTGGTCGGCGACCTCGCGCGCGAAGCTCAGCTCGTGCGTGACGACCGCCATGGTCCACCCCTCGTCGGCGAGCTCCTTGACCACCAGCAGCACCTCCCCGACGAGTTCGGGGTCGAGCGCACTCGTCGGCTCGTCGAACAGCAGCAGGTCGGGCTTGAGAGCGAGAGCACGCACGATCCCCACGCGCTGCTGCTGCCCTCCGGACAGCTGATGCGGACGGGCGTCCGCCTTGTCCGCCAGGCCCACCCGGTCGAGCAGGGCCAGGGCCTCGGCCACGACCTCCGCCCTGGGCCGCCGCTGCACGCGCCAGGGCCCCTCGATCACGTTCTGCAGCACCGTCAGATGCGGGAACAGGTTGTGGTGCTGGAACACCATCGCGGAGCGATCGCGGAGGGCGAGCCGCTGCTGCTTCTGCGCGCGAGGCCGCGGCCGCTCGGCGGGGGCGAAGTCGAGCTCGGGCCCGCCGTCGACCGTGATGGTGCCGGCGTCCGGCGTCTCGAGGCCGTTGAGCGCGCGCAGCACGGTGGTCTTCCCCGAGCCGCTCGGGCCGATGAGCACCAGCACCTCTCCGCGGTGCAGCGTCAGGTCGATCCCGCGCAGCACCTCGGTGTCGCCGAAGCTCTTGCGCAGTCCGCGGGCGGACAGCAGCGGGACGGGTGTCTGGTCAGTGGGCGACACGGCGGTCGAGCCTCCTCTCCAGGGCGCTCTGGCCGAACGACAGCACCAGGCAGAACACCCAGTACACCAGCGCCGCGGCGAGGTAGATCACCATGAACTCGAGGGTCGTCGCCGCGATCTGCTGCGCGACCTTGAACAGCTCCGTCACCAGGATCAGCGACGTGAGCGAGGTGTCCTTCACGAGCGAGATGAACGTGTTCGACAGCGGGGGCACGGACACCCGCGCCGCCTGCGGCAGGATGATCCGCGTGAGCGTGCGGGTGCGGTTCATCCCGACCGTGTACGCCGCCTCCCACTGCCCCTTCGGCACGGACAGGATCGCGGCCCGCACGACCTCGGCTCCGTAGCCGCCCACGTTGAGCGACAGCGCGATGATCGCACTCGGCCACGGGTCGAGCGTGATGCCGATCGACGGCATCCCGTAGAAGATCACGAACAGCTGCACCAGCATGGGCGTGCCGCGGATCACGGAGATGTAGAAGCGCGCGACGCCCGCCACCACCGGATGCACCGAGATCCGCATCAGCGCGACCCCGACCGCGATCAGCAGCCCCAGCGCGAACGACACCAGCGCGAGCGGCACCGTCGCCGTCAGGCCCGCCCAGGCGATCGGCCAGAGCGAGTCGAGGAACAGCTGCCAGGGGTTCGCCATCGGTTACTGCGAGACGTCCTCGCCGAAGTACTTCTCGCTGATCTCCGCCAGGGTGCCGTCGGCGCGCAGCTCCTCGAGAGCGCCGTCCACGGCCTCGACGAGCGAGGTCTTGTCCTTCGTGAACACGAACGCCTGCTCGCCGGCGTCGTCCGTCTCCGCCGCGATCTTCAGCCCCGTCGGGCTGTTCGTGGTCTCGTAGTCGAGGAACGTCAGCTTGTCGTTCACGGTCGCGTCCACACGGCCCTGACGCAGCAGCTCGACGGCCTGCGCCCAGCCCTCGACGGCCTCGACCTTGGCGCCGGAGTCGGTCGCCAGCTCATACCAGTTGCTGGTGAGCGACTGCGCCGTGGTCTTGCCGGCCAGGTCGTCGAACGAGCTGATCGAGTCGTCGTCCTCGGCCACCACGATGACGCCGGGCGACACGGTGTAGGGCGCGCTGAAGAGGTACTTCGCCTCGCGCTCGTCGTTGATCGAGACCTGGTTCGCGATCACGTCGAAGCGGCCGGCGTCGAGACCGGCGAAGATCGCGTCCCACTGCGTCTCCTGGAACTCCACCTCGAGGCCCAGCTTGTCGGCGACGGCCTGGATGATCTCCACGTCGTAGCCGGTCAGGTCGCCCGAGCCGCCGTCGTCGTGGAAGCTGAACGGGCGGTAGGTGCCCTCGGTCGCGACCGTGAGCGTGCCGTCCTTCACCAGACCGAAGTCGGAACCCGCGGAACTCTCCGCACCGGACGTGCTCGCGGGCGTGGTGGAGCCGCTGCAGGCGGTGAGCGCCGCGGCGGCGACGACGAGTGCGGTGACGGCGATGAGACGACGGGACATGGACCCTCCTGGGGTGAGAGGCGCGGTGCGAGTTTACGCGACCGGCGCGGGACCTCCCCACAGTACGTGCCGTCGCGGGATCCCCCGCATCCGATGACGCTCCGTGTCGACGCGAGGCGGAGGACGCGAAACGCCCCCGGGCGGAACCCGGGGGCGTTTCGGTGAGTCAGGCTCAGATGGCGTTGACGTCCAGCGGGATGCCGGGGCCGAACGTGGTCGACACCGCACCCTTCTGGATGTAGCGGCCCTTCGCGCTCGACGGCTTGAGGCGGACGATCTCCTCGAGCGCTGCGCCGATGTTCTCGTTCAGCTGCTCGGCGGTGAAGGACGCCTTGCCGACGACGAAGTGCACGTTGGCGTGCTTGTCGACGCGGAACTCGATCTTTCCGCCCTTGATCTCCTCGACGGCCTTGGCCGGGTTCGGGGTCACGGTGCCGGTCTTCGGGTTCGGCATCAGGCCACGCGGACCCAGCACCTTGCCGAGACGACCGACCTGGCCCATGAGCTCCGGGGTGGAGACGGCCGAGTCGAACGCGGTCCAGCCGCCGGCGACCTTCTCGATGAGCTCGGCGCCGCCGACCTCATCGGCACCTGCGGCGATCGCGGCCTCGGCCGCGGGACCGGTGGCGAAGACGATGACGCGGGCGGTCTTACCGGTGCCGTGGGGCAGGATGACGGTGCCGCGCACCATCTGGTCGGCCTTGCGGGGGTCGACGGCGAGCTTCAGCGCGACCTCGACGGTCGAGTCGAACTTCGCCGAACCGGTCTCCTTCGCGAGCGCGACGGCCTCGGCGGGCGTGTAGAAACGGTCTGCCTCGATCTTCTCGGCGGCAGCCTTGTAAGCCTTGGACTTGGTAGCCATGATTATTCTCCTCAGCCCTCGACCGTGATGCCCATGGAACGGGCGGTGCCGGCGATGATCTTCGAGGCGGCCTCGATGTCGTTCGCGTTCAGGTCGGCCTGCTTCTGCTCGGCGATCTGACGGACCTGGTCCTTGGTGATCTTGCCGACCTTGACGGTGTGCGGGGTGGCCGAGGCCTTCTGCACGCCGGCGGCCTTCTTGATGAGCTCCGCCGCGGGCGGGGTCTTCAGGACGAAGGTGAAGCTGCGGTCCTCGTAGACGGTGATCTCGACGGGGATGACGTTGCCGCGCTGCGACTCGGTCGCGGCGTTGTACGCCTTGCAGAACTCCATGATGTTGACGCCATGCTGACCGAGCGCGGGGCCGATCGGCGGCGCCGGGTTGGCGGCACCGGCGTTGATCTGAAGCTTGATCAGGCCGGTCACCTTCTTCTTCGGTGCCATTCTCTTTCCTTTCCTCGAGGCGGATGCGGACACCCGCTTCTCCCACGGACCCGGCATCTCCGGGTCGTGGTCGTCAGCGCGCACGCCGAAGCGGCGCACAAACCATAAGAGTCTACCGCATCCCGCGCCCCACTTCCGCGCGGGGTCAGGGGTCGCGGTACTGCTCCGCGATCCGCTGCCCGAGCTCGCGCAGGGCTGCACGCACCTCGACCGGTTCGAGCACTTCCACGGCGCCCGTCCACCCGGCGAGCTGCTCGGCCAGAGCGTCCGCACGGTGGGCCCGCACCTCGATCAGTCCCTCGTCGGCATCCATCACCGCGGCCTGGCGCCCGAAGCGGTCGAGCACCGCGCGCACGGCCCAGGCCTCCGCGCGGATCACGGCGCGCGCCTCGCCCCGCAGCCCCTCGACCGTCTCGACCATCCGCTCCCACGCGGCAGGCGCGTCGAAGCCGTCCGGCCCTTCCCCCCGCTCGTCGGTGAGGGCGAGATCCGCGATCCGGTCGACCCGGTACGTGCGCAGCCGGTCCACGTCGGCCCCGCCGTTCCGCCCCGGCGCCGCGAGCAGATACCACCGCGGACCGCGGCTGCCGACCACGAGCGGCACCACCTCGACCGGCCGCCCGGCGTC
>NZ_SSDO01000301.1:0-48931 GCF_004794395.1 Microbacterium sp. K41
CCCGCGGCGAGCGCCGCGCCCACGTTCGACACCGACTGTCCGAGCCGTTCCACCCGCCGCAGAGGCTCGCCGTCGCCGCGGCGCAGCAGCACGTACCCGAACCCGACCGCGGTCACGCCGCGGGCCGCGAAGTCGTCGAGCCACGCGGTGAGCAGCGGCACGAACGCGGCATCGCGGGGCGTGGTCCCTCCGTCGCGGATCCACAGTTCTGCGTACGCCAGGGGCGTCAGCTCCTCGCGCTCGATCACCCACAGGTCGAGGTCGGCGGGCACCCACGCCTCGAGCCGCGCGAGCCCGGTGACGCCCTGCCGCGACTCCCAGTTGCCGAGCAGCTGCGCGATGCCCCCGCGGGTGAGGTGCGCCGGGGCCGCGCGCACGAACGTCTCCACGAGCGCGTCGCCGACGAGCCCGCCGTCGCGGTACTCGTACGCGGGCACGCCCTCGGTGCGCGGGGTGATCACGAACGGCGGGTTCGACACGATCAGGTCGAACGCCTCCCCCGCGACCGGGTCGAACATGCTGCCGTGGCGGAAGTCGATGTTCGTCACGCCGTTGAGCTGCGCGTTGAGCTCGGCGTAGGCGAGGGCGCGGCGGGAGATGTCGGTCGCGACCACCGTGCCCGCGCGCCGGGCGACCAGCAGCGCCTGGATGCCGCAGCCCGTGCCGAGGTCGAGCGCGCGCTCCACCTGCACCGGCACGACGGTCTCCGCGAGGGTGCGCGACGCCCCGCCCACGCCCAGCACGTGGTCGGCGGGCAAGGGGCCGTCCAGCGCCACCTCGTCGAGGTCGCTCGCGATCCACCACTCGCCCACCCCGTCGGCGTCGACGAACGACTGCGGGCGCAGCAGCGCGCACGGTGCGACCGTGTCGCCCTCGACGCGCGCGAGCCCCAGGGCCACGAGTCCATCCACTCCGAGCGTCGGGAGGGCCGACGCGACGGCGGCCTCCGGCTGCGGGAGCCCGAGCACGAACAGGCGGCCGAGGGTCGCGAGCACACCGTCGTCGTCGGCGATCGCGCGGAGGATCGGCTCGCGCATGCCGCGGCCGAGCGCGTCGTCGGCCTCCGTGCCCCACAGCTGCCGGAGCGGGTCCGACCGCAGGTCGGCGGCGTCGAGATCGGCGGCGAGGCGGGCGCTGCGGACGGGGTCGGGGACGGGTGCGGGGGCGTCGGACACGGCCGTCACTCTACGCGTCTTCAGGGTTCTCCTCCCTCGCGCCTCCTAGAATCGCAGGGTCAGTACTCACGATCCGCCCCTCCCCGGCGTTCGAGGAAGACCTTCATGACCGCGATCACCCCCCACACGGGCCTCCGTGTGCGCCTGCGACGGCTGGCGGCCGCGGTGATCGCCGCCTCCGTGTGCGCTGTCGCGGTTCCCGCGGTCGCGGTTCCCGCGGTCGCGGCCGCCGCGGATCAGAAGAGCGACGACGACACCCGCACGGTCGAGCTGCACGTCTCCGCAGGGCTGCGCGGCGTGGTCGCCCCCGGCACCTCCACGTCAGCGGTCGTCACGATCACCAACGGCACCGAGACCGAGCTGAGCGCCGGACGGGTCGAGATCGAGCTCGGCAGCACGCCCCTCACCACCTCCGACGCCGTGAGCGACTGGCTCGACGACGGTGAGACGGACGGCTCCTTCGTCTCGCTCGGCGACGAGGCGTCGAAGGCCGCCGACCCGGACGGCATCGCCACGACCACGGTGTTCGTGCCGCAGGAGACCATCGAGACCCTGGCCCCCGGCGTCTACCCGCTGCGGGCGGCACTGACCGGGGCGCGCACGGGCGACACCGGCGGCGAGCGCGCGGCCACGTGGGACACCACGGCCACGAGCGTGCTGGTGGTCAACGCGCCCTCGGCGAGCCCGGTCGGCGTCCTCGTGCCCGTCACCGCGACCCCGGCCGGCGGGGCCCTGCTGACGGCGGAGGAGCTCACGACGCTGACCGCACCGGAGGGCGCGCTCACGGCGCAGCTCGACGGGGTCTCCGGCACCACGGCCGTACTCGCGATCGACCCCGCGATCCTCGCGTCGATCCGCGCCCTCGGCACCGCGGCACCGGAGTCGGCGAGGGAGTGGCTGACGCGGCTCGACGAGCTCCCCAACCCCCGGTTTGCGCTGCAGTTCGGTGATGCCGACGTCACGGTGCAGGCGCAGACGGGCCTGAGCGCGCTGCTGTCCCCGCTGCCGTTCGCGGCCCTCCTCGACCCCGCCGCGTTCCCGCAGCAGCAGGCCACCGCCGAGCCCACGTCCGCGCCGGGGTCGACACCGAGCCCCTCGCCGGGGAGCACGAACGCGCCCGCCCTGCCCGACGACGCGACGCTCACCGAGGTCGACGGCGCTCTCCCCCGCATCGTGTGGCCGGAGCAGGACCTCACCCAGGCCGACGTGACGGCGTTCGCGGGGTACCTCGGCCAGGGCACGACCACGGTCGTGTCGTCCGACACGGTCGGCGGACCCACCGCCGCACACGCCACCGCGGGGGGACAGGACCTGCTGGTGACCGACGCCGCGACGTCCGCTGCGCTCTCGGGCGCCGCCGGGGCGTCGGATCCGGTCGTGCGGCAGCGTCTGCTCGCGGAGGCCGCCGCGCAGCTGTTCCTGGCGCAGGGCGCCACGGGCGGCGCACCGCTGCTGATCGGACTCGACCGCGACGAGACACGCACGGCCGACGCGCTGCGCGACGCGATCTCCGCCGCCGACTCCATCGGGTTCGAGCTGTCGACGGTCCGCACCGCCGCTCCCGTCGCGGTCACGCTGCCGGAGGCGGCCGCCGCCCCCCGCTCGGCCGACCTCGTGAACCTGCTCACCGACGAGCAGTCGCTCACCGCGTTCTCGTCGATCCTGAGCGAGCCCGACGTGCTGCTCGCGCCGGAGCGGATGCGCATCCTGCGCACGATCGCGGTGGGGTCGTCCGACGCCGCGTTCGCCGAGAAGGTCGCCGCCCACCGCGCCCGCACGACCACGACCCTGTCGAGCGTGAGCATCCCGCCGTCGAGCACCATCCAGCTCCTCACCGCGAACGCCGACCTGCCCATCGCGGTGCGCAACGACCTCCCGTGGCCCGTGACCGTGCGGCTGTCCGCCTCGCCGAGCGACCCGCGGCTCGAGGTGAAGCCCATGATCGAGACGGTCGTGCAGCCCCAGTCGAGCACGCGGGTCAAGGTGCCCGTGTCGGCGCGGGTGGGCAGCGGCGAGCTCGACCTCCGCCTCAGCCTGTCCAGCCCCACGGGCGTGCCCATCCAGTCCCAGCAGTCGGTGCGGGTCGCGGTGCGCGCCGAGTGGGAGACGATCGGGCTCGTGGTGTTCGGCGGCCTCGCCGTGCTGCTCATCGCCCTCGGCGTGGTGCGCACGGTGCGCCGCAAGCGCCGGGAGGCCATCGAGGAGCACGCGGTCGAGGTGGCCGTCGACGAGCTGATCGAGGAGAAGGAGGCCGAGGCGGCGGCGCAGGAGCGCGCACTCGACCGCGACGCCCCGCCGACGAAGGAGACCCCGTGACGAGCCTCGGACGCGCGAGCGCCATCATCGGTGCCGGCACCCTGGTGTCACGCCTCACCGGTCTGCTCCGCAGCATCGTGCTGGTGGGCGTGCTGGGCGCCGTGGGCTCGGAGGCCGCCGACGCCTTCACCTTCGCCAACACCCTGCCCAACAGCGTGTTCTCGCTGATCTCGGTCGGGGTGCTGACGGCGGTGATCGTGCCGCAGATCGTGAAGGCCACGGCCGACGCCGACGGCGGCAACGCGTTCATCTCGAAGCTGTTCACGCTCGGCACGGTCGTGCTGGTCGCGACCACCGCTGTCGCGACGATCGCCGCGCCGTGGCTGGTCGTGCTCGTCGCTGGCCGGGCGCCGCTGGAGGCGCAGGCCCTGGCGACCGCGCTCGCCTACTGGTGCCTCCCGCAGATCCTCTTCTACGGCCTGTACGCGCTGCTGGGCGAGGCCCTCAACGCGCGACGCATCTTCGGCCCGTTCACGTGGGCACCGGTCGTCAACAACATCGTCTCGATCATCGGCTTCCTGATCTTGGGGGCGCTGTTCGCCCCGGTGCCGACGAAGGCGGCGGAGTGGACGCCCGCGATGATCGCCACGCTCGGCGGCACGGCCACGCTCGGCATCGCGCTGCAGGCGCTGGTGCTGCTCGTGTTCTGGCGGCGCACCGGGCTGGCCCTCAAGCCCGACTTCCACTGGCGCGGCGTGGGCCTCGGCACAGTCGGCAAGCTCGCCGGCTGGACCTTCCTGATGGCGTTCGCGAGCCTGGCCGCCGGCGTGCTCCAGGGCAACATCGTGAGCGAGGCCTCCGGTTCGGGCGCCTCCGCGACGGTCACCGCGAACGCGTGGCTGATCTTCATGCTGCCGTACTCCGTGATCGTGCTGTCGATCGGGACGCCCTACTTCACGCAGATCAGCGAGCACGCCGCGGCCGGACGCGACCCCGAGGTGCGCGCCGACATCTCGCGCAGCATCCGCACGCTGCTGTTCTTCATCGTGGCGGCCGTCGCCGCCGTGGCCGCCGCTGCGATCCCCGCGTCGCGCGTGTTCACGAGCTCCGCGCCCGACGCCGAGGCCGCCGCGCTGGTGCTGCTCTGCTATCTCGTGAGCCTGATCCCACTGACGATCCTGTTCATCGTGCAGCGCACCTTCTACGCCTACGACGACACCCGCACGCCGTTCTGGTTCACGATCTTCCAGTGCGTCCTCATCGTCGCGACGGCGCTGCTCGCGGGCGGGCTGTACCAGGCCGGGGTGATCCCGATCACGATGCTCGCGGCCGCGGTCGCCCTCGGCCAGTCCGTCGCGAGCACCCTGCAGACGATCGTCGCGACCTGGCTTCTGCACCGTCGCCTCGGCGGTCTCGGCGTGCGCACGTGGGCGACCTCGATCGGCCGCTTCGCGGTGGCGGCGATTCCCGCGGGCTTCGCCGGGTGGGGCGTGTTCCAGCTGATGGGCGGCGCCGGCGGCTGGACCGCCTCGGACAAGATCCAGGGCGCCGTGGGCACGGCGATCATCGGCCTCGTCGTGGTCGCGGTGTACATCGCGCTGCTGGCGGCGATGCGGGCGCCCGAGCTGAAGGCGGCGGGCGGCCTGGTGCGCCGTTTCCTCCCTGGTCGCTGAGGCCCGCGCACGCCTGCCGGTGGGGAATGCCCCGCGGTTACCATGGGTTGAAGCAGTCGGACGTCTTTCGACGGCACCGCCTTTCTAACGGAGATCACATGCGTCAGGTCATCATCATCGGCTCCGGCCCCGCCGGATTCACGGCTGCCATCTACGCCGCACGCGCGAACCTGGAGCCGCTGCTCATCGCGAGCTCGGTCGAGGTCGGCGGTGAGCTGATGAACACCACCGAGGTCGAGAACTACCCGGGCTTCCCGGAGGGCATCCAGGGCCCCGAGCTGATGGCCAAGTTCCAGGAGCAGGCCGAGAAGTTCGGCACCGAGGTCCTGTACGACGACGTCACCGAGCTCGATGTCGCCGGCCCGGTCAAGAAGGTCACGCTCGGCTCCGGTGCCACGCACGAGGCGAAGACCATCATCTATGCGACGGGCTCGGCCTATCGCAAGCTCGGCATCGAGGGCGAGGAGCGCCTGTCGGGCTTCGGCGTGTCCTGGTGCGCCACGTGCGACGGCTTCTTCTTCCGCCAGAAGACCATCGCGGTCGTCGGCGGCGGCGACTCGGCGATGGAGGAGGCGACCTTCCTCACGCGCTTCGCCGACAAGGTGTACGTGATCCACCGCAAGGACACGCTGCGCGCCTCGAAGATCATGCAGGAGCGGGCGTTCGCGAACGAGAAGATCGAGTTCGTGTGGAACAGCGAGGTCGCGGAGATCCTCGGCGAGACCGCGGTCACCGGTGTGCAGCTGCGGTCCACGGTCGACGGCTCGCTGCGCGACCTGCCCCTCGACGGCCTCTTCATCGCGATCGGCAACGACCCTCGCACGCACCTCGTGCACGACAAGCTCGAGCTCACGTCCGAGGGCACGATCTGGGTCGACGGCCGCTCCTCCCGCACCTCGGTCCCCGGGGTGTTCGCGGCGGGCGACGTGATCGACCCGACCTACCGTCAGGCCATCACCGCCGCCGGCACCGGCACGGTCGCCGCGCTCGACGCGGAGCACTTCCTCGCCGATCTGGAGGACGCCTCGGTCGAGGTCCCCGCCGCGGAGGCCGCCGAGGTCATCACGGCCTGATCAGCGCCGGGAACACTTTCCCCTCGCCCGTTGTTGTAGCAGGCGAACCTCGAACAAGGAGAACTCTGATGAGTGCAAAGGCAACGAGCCAGGCGACCTGGGAGCAGGACGTGCTGCAGGCCGATGGTCCCGTGCTGGTGGACTTCTGGGCCGAGTGGTGCGGTCCGTGTCGTATGGTCGCGCCGGTGCTGGACGAGATCCAGGCCGACAACCCCGACAAGATCACCATCCTCAAGCTCAACGTCGACGAGAACCCCGAGCTCGCCATGAAGTACCAGATCACGTCGATCCCGGCGATGAAGGTCTTCCACGGCGGCGAGGTCAAGACGACCATCATCGGCGCCAAGCCGAAGTTCGCCCTCGAGAAGGATCTCGCCGACTTCATCGGCTGATCCTCCCGGACGACGAGAAGGGGCCGCACCTCCCGGGGGTGCGGCCCCTTCTGCGTCCCCGCCCCTCAGTGCCGCGGGGTCACGTCGTCGAGGAGCATCCCGAACGTCACGCCGTCGTCCGTCCGACGCAGCTCCGCGAAGCCGAGGCGACGGTAGAACGCGATGGCGCCGGTGTTGCGCGTCCCGGCGGTCAGCTGCATCCCCGGCACGCCCCGGTCGCGCAGCAGCGTCGCGAGCGTGTCGATCAACCGCCGCCCCCACCCGTGGCCCTGCGCCTCGGGCAGCAGGTCGATGTGCAGATGTGCGGGGTAGCGGTCCACGAACGGCACCCGACCTTCGCTGATCCTCCGGGCGAACGCGACGATGGTCGCATCCCTGCCCCCGTCGGCGCGGTCGCCCCGATGCCGCGCCTCGCGGGGAGGCCACCACGCGTGCCGGAACCACTGCTCGTATGCGGTCGTGTCGGGCGCGCACACCACGTACCCGAGTACGCGGTCGCCGGCGTCGAGCACGACACACGTCTCGGGGCTCCACGCCGCGTAGGGCAGCGCGAACACCTCCCCCAGCAGCCGTGGCGAGCGGTAGAGGCCGGTGGCGTCGGCGCCCGAGTCTCCCGTGCGCAGGCACACGGCGGCGAGGTCGTCCTCGTCGCCCACGCGGAAGGGCCGGAGGCGCAGACGCACCTCCGGCCCTTCGGTCGAGCGCTCGGGGCTCACGGCCCTGCCAGCTCGGCGCCCTTGTCGCCGCGCTTGAAGCCGCACGCCCGGGTGGTGCCGGCCAGGCAGCCCTTCGCGAGCATGTTCGCGCTGTAGTAGTCGATGTACCGGAACCCGTAGGTCTCTCCGCGGGCGAAGGCCTGGCCCTGGATGGCTGCCCGCCAGGTCTCGAACGCGGCGTCGGGGATGTCCACGTACAGGTCGGGCGTGAAACCCTCCGCGTCTTCCCAGTTGTCCGCGTGCAGGAACTGCGAGATGCCGTGGCGTCCGTACGGGCTGTCCACGGGGAGAGACGCGAGGAACCGGCCGCGCTCCGCGAGGATCGCCGCGCGCTCGTGGTCGCGGTGGATGCTCGTGGTCCAGTGCGTGATGAGGATCTCGGGCTTCTCCTGCCGGATGATGTCAGCGATCTGCTCCGCGGCGGAGTCGTCGTCGGGCAGGAAGCCGTCGGAGTAGTCCAGCACGCGGAACTCGGCACCGATCGCCGCCGCGAAGGCCTCGCCCTCCGCCACCTTCTGCTTCCGGTACTCGTCGGGCGCGATCGTGGGGTGGCCCCGCTCGCCGTAGGTGCACGCGAGGATGATCGCCCGGTCCCCCTCCTGCACCATCTTGGCGAGGGTCGGACCCGCCGTGAGGTCCATGTCGCCGATGTGCCCGCCGATGGCGAGTACGGTCCTACCCATTGTCATCACTCCGTTTCGTGGGGGTCACTTCATTCCGCTGAGCATGACGCCGCGGACGTAGTACTTCTGCAGGAAGAGGAAGATCAGCAGCACCGGGAGGGTGCTGATGACGATGCCGGCCATCACGATCGGCATGGTGCGGTTCGGGTCGATGAAGCTCTGCAGCATCTGGATGCCGACGGGCAGCGTCATCAGGTCGGGGTTCGCGGAGGCGATCAGCGACGACCAGATGTACTCGTTCCACTGGCCGACGAACGTGATCACGCCGAGGGTGATGGCCACCGGCGTCGCCTGCGGCAGCACGATGTTGAAGAACAGCCGCCACTCCCCCGCACCGTCGATGCGCGCGGCCTCGAGCATCTCGTCGGGCACGCCCACCATGAACTGGCGCATCAGGAAGATGCCGAACCCGCTGACGAGGAACGGCAGCATGAGCGAGACGATGTTGTTCGTCATACCGCCGAACCCGCCCTGGCCGAGGATGTTGTTGCCGCCCACCAGCGGCCAGTTCAGCATGATCAGGAAGTCGGGGATCAGCAGCAGGAACGGCGGCAGCATCATGGTCGCGAGCACGAACCGGAAGATCACGTCGCGACCGCGGAACCGCAGCTTCGCGAGCGCGTAGCCCGCCATCGCGGAGGTGATGAGCACCGACGCGGTGACCACGAGCGTCACGACCGTGCTGTTGAAGAACAGCTTGTCCAGCTGCAGCTGCTCGAACGCGGCGGTGTAGTTGTCCCAGGTCCAGTTCTCCGGGAAGAACCGGTACGGGAAGATGCCGTACTCACCGGGGCCCTTCAGCGAGCTGAAGACCGTGTCGAAGAACGGGACCACCATCATCACGCCACCGATGGCGACCACGAGGTAGGAGATCCACGGGAACGGGTGGCGCTTGCGCTGACGGACGCCCATCAGTCGTCTCCTCCGGTGCGACGGCTGATCCAGAGCTGGAGCAGCGTGATGATGAAGATGATCAGGAAGAGCACCATGGCCATGGCGCTCGCGGTGCCCCAGGCGCCGAACTTGAACGCCTGCTGGTACATCTCGAACGCGGCGACGTTCGTGGCGTTCGCGGGTCCGCCGTCCTTGGTCATCACGATGATGAGCGCGAACGACTGCAGCCCGGCGATGCACTGGGTGATGAAGACGAACACCAGGGAGGGCCGCAGCAGCGGCAGCGTGATGCTCCAGAACGTGCGCCAGGAGTTCGCGCCGTCGATCTCCGCGGCCTCGTACATGGTCTTGTCGATGCCCTTGATGCCCGCCGTGAGGATGAGCACGGCCGCGCCGATCGAGGCCCACGCCTGCACCACGGCGACCGCGGGGAGGGCGAGGTTCGGGTCGGACAGGAAGCCGATGGAGTTCACGCCGAGGGCGTTGAGCACGGCGTTGATGAGCCCGGCCGGCTGGTAGAGCATCTTCCACACGTTGCCGATCGCGACCACGGTGGCCACGACGGGGAGGAAGTACAGGAACCGCCAGAATCCCTGGAACTTGAGGCGTTCGATGAGCTGGGCGACGACGACCGAGCCGCCGACCGCGAGGATCACGGCGATGATCGCGAACAGGAACGTGTTGATGAGGATCGGCTGCACGAACGTGCTGTCGATCTGCAGGATCTCCAGGTAGTTCTGGAACCCGGTGAACTCGATCTTCGTGAGGTCGTATCCGCCCCAGGTCGACAGCGACAGGAAGATCGCGAAGAACGTGGGCAGGATCAGGAAGACGGTGAAGAACAGCAGGGAGGGCGCGAGGAACAGGTAGCCGGCGCGGGCTTCGCGGCGGAAGCGACGCGAACGCGGCTTGGCCTTCTTCCCGACCGTCGTCACCGCGATCGTGTCCTCCGCGGCTTCCTGCGCCGCCGTCATGAGAGTGGGGTTGGCCATCGGCCCTCCGTGGGTGGTCTCGGGGTGGAGGGCGGGGACGCGCGTGGTCCCCGCCCTCCGGTGGTGCTACTGGGCGTCGATCTCCTTGACCAGCTTCGAGAAGGTGGTCTTCACGTCGGCGCCGTTGACGATGATGTCGTTGAGCGCCGTGTTGGTGGCGGTCTTCGCCTCGTAGGCGTTCGACGCGTTCGACTCGGCCATCGCGTAGTCGGCGGCGGCGTAGATCGCCTCGAGGTTCGGCTCCTCGGCGAGGTACTTCGGGCCGAGGATCTCCGCGTCCGTGGTGCGCGGCGGGATCAGGCCCTGCGTGGCGAGGAAGTCGCCGAGGGCGGTGACGCCGTCCTCGTTCTCGTGCGAGTTGAGCCAGTTGAGGAACTTCCAGGCCTCTTCCTGGTGCTGGCTGCCGGAGTTCACGCCGGTGAAGAAGCTGTAGGCGAGGGAGCCCACGTCACCGGTCTCCGGGCCGGGCACGGGGGCGACGCCGACGTTGGCGTAGTCGTCGCCCATCGAGGCCTTCAGGCTGCCGATCCACCAGCCGGCCTGCACGGCCATGGCCACGCCGCCCGTGGGGAACGCCTTCGTCGGCATGATCGAGGTCGAGGTGGCGCCGGTCTCGGCCAGGTCGGACTCGAGCTGCATCACGTCCTCGGCCTTGTCGTCCATGGCGGACTTCCCGTCGGCCGCGAGGAACTCGCCACCGGCGGAGTCGAGCAGCGACAGGAACGGGTGCACCGTGTGGTTGTCGCCGTCCTGGATGAGGGAGAGGCCCTGCACGATCGTGTTGCCCGAGCCGTCCTTCTTCGTGGTGGCGTTGGCGGCCTCGACCAGCTCGTCCCAGTTCGCCGGCGGGGCGTCGTAGCCCGCGTCGGCGAGGAGCTGCTTGTTGTAGAACAGCGCGTACGTGTTGAACTCGGTCGGGTAGCCGAGGATCTCGCCGTCACCGGTCGTGACCGAGGCGAGCGCTGCGGGGCTGTAGTTGTCGGTGATGTCGGCCGCGACGTCCTTGGGCGGAGCGGAGAGCACGCCGTTGGCCTGCAGCTGCCCGCCCCACAGGGAGTACGAGCTGACGATGTCGGCGCCGCGTCCGCCGGTCTGGCGCACGTTGAGGGTGGTGAGCAGCTCGTCGAAGTTGACGGCCTGCGAGGTCACCTGGATGTCGGGGTTCTCCTCGTTCCACTGGTCGATGAGGTCGCCGATCCCGGTCTTGAACGGGTCGCTGCCGTAGTGGCTGAGGAAGGTGAGCTTCACGACGCCGTCGTCTCCGCCCCCTTCCGCCCCGGTGGTGCATCCGGCGAGGGCGAGCGCGGCCGCGCCCGTGAGCGCGACGGTGGTCACCAGGCGTCGGCGGTGACGCTGTGCTGCAGACTTCATGTGATTCCTCTCGGGTGGGCCGCGTCAGGCGGCGGTGGGGGCGTGCAGGATCGTGAAGGTGCGAGTGATCTCGAACCCGGTGTTCAGGTACAGGTGTCCGGCGGCGGAGGTCTCCTCGGTCCACAGGAACCAGGCGCTGTGGGCGCCCAGGGCACGCATGCGCTCGAGCGTGAGGTGCAGCAGGATCTTCCCGAGTCCCGTGCCGCGGCTCTCCGGCAGCACCCCGAACGGGCCGAAGCGCTCCAGCACGTTCTCGTACGTGCCGTGCATGGCCCAGCCGAGCATGGCGCCCTCGGGGTTGCGGCAGACCATGATGCGCTCGAGCGACTGTCCGCCGAGCACGCCCTCGCGGATACCGCGCGACCAGTCGGCGTTGAA
Organism: Microbacterium sp. K41; assembly: GCF_004794395.1. Taxonomy (NCBI): domain Bacteria; kingdom Bacillati; phylum Actinomycetota; class Actinomycetes; order Micrococcales; family Microbacteriaceae; genus Microbacterium; species Microbacterium sp. K41. The sequence continues at coordinate 11,604 of NZ_SSDO01000301.1, forward strand.
GGTGCCGGCGATCTCGATCAGGTCGACCAGGTCGTCGCCCGTCGGCGAGAAGAACGTCCAGCCCTGGTCCCGGAGCTCGGCGATGCGGGCGCGCACGTCGTCGGGCATGGCGTAGTCGTTGAGCGTGCGGTCCATGGCGACCGAGGTGTACTGCGTCTGGAAGCCGGCGGAGCGCAGGAACGCGTCGGCTTCGGGGTAGCGGTCGGCGTCGAGCCCGGGGAGGAAGTAGTTGGGCGTGTACGACGAGAAGTAGACGGTCTCGACGCCGTGCCCGCGCAGCCACTCCTTCGCGGCGGCCATCAGGGTGGTGGCGATGCCGTGGCGTCGGGCGGACGGGACGACGAAGAAGAACGGGATCCAGCCGGAGGTGGGCTCCAGGTCGTCGCCGTCGGCCGCGATCTGGCGGCGGACGGCGTAGACCGCGCCGACGATGTCGCCGTCGGACTCGGCGAGGAAGAGTCCGTCGGCGTCGAAGTTGCGGTCGAGCAGGATCAGGTCGCGGAACCGCTCGTAGCTGATGCCGTCGGCGGGCGCCGCTTCGGTCCAGGCTCGCGCGATCTCGGGGCCGTCTCCCGCGCGGAAGGTCCGGACGATGCTCTCCATTGATATCTCCTCGGGTGAAGGGGGGTGCGGCAGCGCGATGGGAATGAAAGTACATTCACCGTCGCGTCGATGTCAATAAGTTTTGGTCACGATTAACATGACGGAAATAGTTTTCAGCGCGGGTAGAGCAGCACGTCGTCGCCGTACGCATCCGCGACTCGCTGAGGCCCCGCGGACAGCGCCGCCAGGTCCCGCCCGGCGTTCAGCGCCTCACGGAGGCTGGTGGACCCCCACAGGCGGTCGAGCGCGTAGCCGGAGTCGCCTGGATCGAGCCGCTGTCCCGCATCCAGGCTGTGCACGTCATCCGGCGCCGACGTACGGGCGGCCTCCAGTACCGCCAGGGCGGTCCCCACCGGGTCATACGCCCGGTGGTCGGTGATGTGCAGTTGCACGCCCCGAGCGGTCTTCCCCACGTGCTTGTGGAACGTCGGCTGGAAGGCGATGTCGCGGAACAGCACACCCGGCAGGTCGCGCCCGCGCAGGTCCTCCGCGAACGCGGCCGTCAGGAACGGAGCGCCGATGCTCTCGAACGGCCGCGTGGTGCCGCGCCCCTCACTCAGGGTCGTGCCCTCGACGAGCCCGGTGCCGGCGAACGCGTACACCGAGTCGAGCGTGGGGATGTTGGGCGACGGCGGCACCCACGGCAGTCCGGTGGCGGTCCAGTCCCGCGTGGGGTCCCAGTCCGTCAGCGTCACCACGTGCAGGTCGAGCTCGAGGCCCTCCGCGGCGAGGTCGCGGCGCGCGAAGAGGCGTGCCAGTTCCCCGGCGGTGAGGCCGTGGCGCTGGTGGATGTCGCTGCGCCCCACGAAGCTCGTGAAGCGCTCGCCCTCGATCCCGGGGCCCGCGAGCACGGCGCCGCCCAGCGGATTCGGTCGGTCGAGCACGGTGAACGGCAGCCCGAGGCGCGCGGCGCTGCGCATCGCGTCGTACATGGTCCAGATGTAGGTGTAGAAGCGCACCCCGATGTCCTGCATGTCGAAGGCGAGGGCATCCACGCCGGACGCGGCGATCATGTCGTCCAGCGCCGCACCCTCGGTGAGGTAGGTGTCGCTGAACGGGAGCCCGGAGCGTTCGTCGCGCTCGATCGCGGTGCTCTCCCCCGCCTGCACCGAGCCGTCGAGACCGTGCTCGGGGCCGAACAGGTGATGCAGTCGCACACCCGCGGCCGTGAACGCATCGATGTTCCGGGACAGGTCGGGCATGGTCCCGGTGAAGTTGGTGAGCAGGCCGATCCTGCTCCCGGGGATCAGGTCGGCCCGGTCTGCTGCACGCTCCGCTCCGATGCGTAGGCGTGACGTCATGGCGAACTCCCTTGTCTTTCATGAACACACGGAAGTGCCGGTCAGTGCCCGCCCCGCCGCGTTGCTGTCACCTTTTTACCAGCATGAAGCGATTTATGAAAATCATGTTCAGAAGTCTTGTGCGTCGCACCCGTCCCTGATCATCCGCCTCCGTCGCGTCGGCGCCGGTCGAGCCCCCACCTCCACATCTCCCTCGCCCCCACACCGCCACCCGCGCCGCAGCATGCCCCCGCCCCACGCATTCCCCGCGCCGCCGCGTCGCGCCCCCACGCCCTTGCATCGCCCGATGCCGTCCCCTCGCCTGCCCAGCCCACGCATTTCCCGTTCCGCCGCGTCGCGCGCCCGGGCCCATCCCTTCCCTACGCTGCCGCATCGCGCGCCTACGCCGTTGCATCGCCCCACGCATCCACGCGTGTCGAGCCTCACCCGCCGGTGCGTGCGGACGCCCCGCGGAGGGACAGACAAAGACGTCAGGAGGCGTCAGCGATGCGCGGATCCCACCGGCGATGGCGCTGCTGCTCGTCGAGCAGTCCCCACACCGCCGGCGTGAGCTCCGGGTACTCCAGGGCGATCTGGCGCAGCACGCGGTAGTGCCGCGCGGCGTTGGGTCGCACGCCGTCGTTCGCGGCGATGTTGTCAGCGCGGAGCAGGTACACCACGAGCTCGTCGACGCTCGGCAGCTCCTCCATGAACTCCCACGGGTCTTCCCCGCCCAGCAGCCGCTCCTGGATCAGCACCGCGAGTTCGTCGGCCGCTTCGGCGCGCAGCACTTCCAGGCTGGCGCGGCGCGGGACGGACTCGGTCATCCGTCCAGCCTACGCGCGTGCGCGACCCCGTCGGCGCTCGACCTTCGCGTCCTCGGTCATGTCCTCGAGCTCCCGGCCCTTGGTCTCGGGCACCTTGAAGAACACGAAGAAGAACGACAGCAGGGCGAAGAACGCGTAGAACCCGTACGCGAAGGTGAGTCCGATCTCTGCGAAGGCCGGGAACGTCGTGGAGATGAAGAAGTTCGCGACCCACTGCGCGGCGGCCGCGACGGCGAGTGCGCCAGCACGGATCGAGTTCGGGAAGATCTCGCCGAGGAGCACCCAGACGAGGGGTCCCCAGCTGGCGCCGAAGAACACCACGAATCCGTTGGCGCAGACGAGGGCGACGGTGGCCCAGGGGTCGGGCAGCGTCGCGGTGCCCTGTGCGTCCAGCGTGCCGAAGGAGAACGCGACCGCCATCAGTCCGAGGGTGACGGTCATGCCGACCGAACCGACGAGCAGCATGATCCGCCGGCCCACCTTGTCGACCAGGAGGATCGCCACGATCGTCACCACGATATTCGTCACGGAGGTGATCACCGAGGTCAGCAGGGCGCTGGACTCGTCGAACCCGACCGACTGCCAGAGCGTGGTGGAGTAGTAGAAGATGACATTGATGCCGACGAACTGTTGGAACACCGACAGCAGGATGCCGATCCAGACGATCGGCTTGAGCCCGAGGCGATTCCCTCGCAGGTCACGCAGCGACTCGGCGCGCTCGGTGTCGATCGTCCCGGTGATCTCCTTGATCTTCGCCTCGGTGTCGATCGTGCCCGTGACGGTCTGGAGCACTTCTGCGGCGCGTTTCGTCTCGCCCTTGCGCACCAGGTAACGCGGCGACTCCGGCAGCCGGAGCGAGACGAGCCCGTAGACGAGCGCGGGGATGGCCGCGACCATGAACATCCAGCGCCAGGCGGTGAGCCCCCACAGCGGCTGATCCGCCTCGCCTGCGATTCCCGCGAGCAGCGCGTCGGAGAGGAGGGCGGCGAAGATACCCGTGACGATCGCGAGCTGCTGCAGCGAGCCGAGTCTTCCGCGGATGGCGGCCGGCGACACCTCGGCGATGTACGCCGGAGCGATGACCGAGGCTGCCCCCACGCCCAGTCCGCCGATCACGCGCCAGATGATGAGGTCGACCACGCTGAAGGCCAGACCGGAGCCGATCGCGGAGACGAAGAACATGGCGGCTGCGACGACCATGACCGGGATGCGCCCGAACTTGTTCGAGATCGGTCCGGCGAACCAGGCGCCGACCGCGCAACCGATCAGCGCGGACGACACGGCGAAGCCCTTGAGGCCGGTACCGAGGTCGAACCCGGACACATCGCCCGCGAGAGCGTCGACGGCACCGTTGATCACCGCGGTGTCGAAGCCGAAGAGGAAGCCACCCAATGCCGCGGCGATACTGACCGCGATCACACGGCGCTTGATGCTCGCCGCGTCAGCTGCTCTGCTCATGACCTACCCCCGCATCGTCAAGATGACGCGAGTCTAGGCCCTCCCTGACACCGTGCGGGGTCAGCGCGCGGAGCCGTACCCTTCTTCGCCCAGCTCCTCGAGGATGCGGTTGAGGTCCTGGATCGACGCGAAATCGATCGTGACCTGGCCCTTTCGCGTCCCGAGCGAGATCTTCACCCGCGTGTTCAGGCGATCGCCGAGCTTGCCCGCCACCTCGTCCAGATAGGCCCGTCGCGCTCCCGGCGTGGCCTTCGGGGTCTTCCCCGCGCTCGGCTGCGCCTTGGCGGCGACCTCCGTCGCGCGCACCGACAGGTCTTCGTTCACGACCTTATCGGCAAGGCGCTGCATCGCCTCCGGGGTGTCGAGGCTCAGGATCGCGCGGGCGTGACCGGCCGACAGCACTCCGGCTGCGACGCGCTGCTGCACGGGGACGGGCAGTTTGAGCAGGCGGATGGTGTTGCTGATCTGCGGACGAGACCGGCCGATGCGGGTTGCGAGCTCTTCCTGGGTGATGCCGAAATCCTCGAGCAGCTGCTGGTACGCCGATGCCTCTTCCAGCGGGTTCAGCTCGGAGCGGTGCAGGTTCTCGAGGAGCGCATCGCGCAGGAGGTCCTCGTCGGCGGTGTCGCGCACAATGGCCGGGATCGCGTCGAGCCCGGCTTCGCGTGCAGCCCGCGTCCGACGCTCCCCCATGATGAGTTCGTAGTCGCCGTCGCCGTTCTTGCGCACGACCACCGGCTGGAGCACCCCGAACTCCCGCACGCTGTGCACGAGTTCGGCCAGGTCCTCCGGGTCGAAGTGCGTCCGCGGCTGACGCGGGTTCGGCACGATCGCGTGCGGGTCGACCTGCACCAGGTGGATGCCGGGGACCGCCTCGAGGGTAGCTTCCGCAACCGCGGCTGCGCCGGAGTCGGTCGTGTCCGGGCGCAGGCTCGCGCCGGGGAAGAACACGTCGACGGGTCGCTCCGCCTGATCCGCGGTCGGAATGAGGGCACCGATGCCCCGGCCGAGTCCAGTGCGCTTCGCCATTACTTCTCCTTGCTCTGCGTCACACGGGACGCGATCTCGACAGCGGCCTCGCGGTAGGCGATCGCGCCGGCGGACTGCCCGTCGTACGCGATGACCGTCTGGCCGAAACTGGGGGCCTCGGACACGCGGACCGACCGAGGGATGACGGTGTTCAGCACCTGGGTGGGGAAATGCGTCCGAACCTCTTCCGCAACCTGCTGCGCCAGCCGGGTACGGCCATCGAACATCGTCAGCAGGATGGTGGAGAGGTGCAGGGACGGGTTGAGGTGCTTCTGGATCATCTGGATGCTTCCCAGAAGCTGGCTCAGACCCTCCAGCGCGTAGTACTCGCACTGGATGGGGATGAAGACCTCGGAGGCTGCGGTGAAGGCGTTGATCGTCAGAAGCCCGAGCGAGGGCGGGCAATCGATGATCACGAAGTCCACCGGGTGGTCGACGAGGTAGTCCTGCAGAGCGCGTCGGAGCCGATGTTCCCGCGCGACCTGTGCCACCAGTTCGATCTCGGCGCCCGCCAGGTGGATGGTGCTCGGAGCACAGAACAGTCGTGGGTTCTCCGGGCTGGGCTGCACGATCTCCGCGAGCGGGAACTCATCGATCAGCACGTCATACACGCTCGGCGTGTCCGCGTTGTGCGGAACCCCGAGTGCCGTGGACGCATTCCCCTGGGGGTCGAGGTCGATCACGAGAACCGAGGCACCGAGTCCGGCCAGCGCGGAGGCGATGTTCACCGCACTCGTGGTCTTGCCGACGCCGCCTTTCTGGTTCGACACGGTAAGCACCCGGGTCTCCCCGGTGAACTCCACGTGAACGGCTTCGAGGGCCCTGCGGCGCGCGGAGAGGTCGGCGAGCTCGCGAGCAAGTGGGGTATCCATCCCGAACGAGACGTTTGCCGGTGTCTTTTCGGACTGTTTCACGTGAAACATCCACTCCTTTCGGGGCCGCATCCCACTCTAACCGCAGGGACGGACCTCGAACCGCGCAGGCCCGTCAGCATCGACGCTGAGCGCACTTCCGTCCGCGGCTCGTACCGGCCCACGACCGGCAGCCGCATCGATTCCGGGAGTTCCTCGTCGCAGCGAGCGCCGCGCGCGCTCCCGGTGCCGCAACGATGACCGCTATCGGTTGTCTGAAACAGCTCCCGGGCCTCCTCGCTCGCGCTGGAGATCCCCGACCAGGCGCATCCACGCTCAGGTCCATATGAACCGCCGCGTGAGCTGCCCCCTCGACACCTCCTCCCCCGCCCGCGACGGTTCTGGAAGAAGCCCCGACCTGCCCCGGCGAACGCCGCCCCCCATTGGCGCCTTCCACCGTTTCACGTGAAACACCGCGCCTGTTCCGCGGCGTGTTCGGTCCGTCAGCGACCGCGTCGCCTCGCCCCTCATGGCCCCGACCTCGCGGCTCACCCAGCCCTCCCCGCGATCCAGCACACGCGGTCCCGTCTCCGTCCGGGCTTGCCCCCCATCGGGCCAACACCGCACGTCCGCGCATTTCCCTGGTGCGGTCGGTCGTCCACTGCGTCTCGTGAGCCGACGGACCTCCGTGTTGTCGGGGCCCGCATGCCTCCACCCTCGGTAGCCGCTCTTCCCCGCCCCGCTTCGTCCCCACCCCGCTTCTTCCCCACCCCGCTTCTTCCCCACCCCGCTTCTTCCCTACGCCCGCTTCTTCCCCTACGGCCGCCTCCTCCCTACGCCCGCCTCATCCCCTACGGCCACCTCCTCCCTACGCCCGCCTCATCCCCTACGGCCACCTCCCCCCTACGCCCGCCTCATCCCCTACGGCCACCTCCCCCCTACGCGCACCTCTTCCCCCGGGCCGCTTCTTCCCTGCGGCCGCCCCTCCCCTACGCGCGGCTCTTCCTCACGCCCGCGTCTGCCCCACGCCGGCGTTTGCCCCACGCCCGCGTCTGGCCCAGACCCGCCTCCTCCCCACGCCCACATCTTCCCCCGCATGAACACCGCACCTTCGGCGGTCGCGCCCGCTCGTGCGTCTTGCGCTCACCGACGACTCGCCACCAGCCCGCGACAGCCGGTCGGAGGCCCCCGCTCCTGACTCGGCAGGCCCGCTCATGGCCGTGCAGTCCCGTCTCCCCGTGCCTCGCCCCACAGCTTCCGGTGCGGAACGGCCCGATTCGGGCAGATGCTCTGCACTCACGGCTCGTGCAGCTGGCCCCTGATGTCTCTCGCCACACCCGGGCACTCCGCCGACACCGTGCCGCCGCGTGCCACATGCCCTCCACTCCCCCACGCCATCGTCATCCGCACCGCGCGCCCACCCCTCACGCAAGCAAGGCCCGCACGACATCCCCAGCTGAGCCCGGCGTCCCTCTCCGACCGACTCTCATGCTTCTCCCCACCCAGAGGACACCCCACACGACCCCCGCACCGCACCCCCACGTCCCCGACTCCATCGTCATCCGCGCCCTGCCCACTCCTTTCACCTGAGCAACCGCACGCGCGGCGTGCCCCGACCCTGCACGCCCGCACCACGTCGTCCCACCCGGCCGCCGCACCTCGCGCTCGTCCCTGCCCTTCCCCACCCCCAACCGGGGAACTGTGGACCCCCGGCTCATCGAAGCCTCAGTACACGGAGCCCTGTGGACATCAGCTCATCGAAGCCTCACCACACGGGTCGCTGCCGACCCCAGCTCAGCGAACCCTCAGTACCAGCGGTGCAACCCCCCATCGTCTTCCCCTCGTCGGCGCGACGCCGTCACCCCCGGCGCCCGTCAGACCTTCCCGTTCGACCTTCCCGTTCGATACAGGGACGCCTCAACTCCTCGGCCCGTGACAGCCCCTTTCTGAGGCGCCTCATCTCCCTCATCTGTAGTGCCCCGACTACCGGAGTCCCTGACGCTGCGCGACGTATGCAGCCGAACACTCCCTCACGCCCTACCGACTGCGTCACCGATCGCCCACACATCTCGAGTCCCCGCCCGTGCCGCTGTGTTTACAAGCGCGCCACCGCGCCGTGCCCGGCGCATCCGATCTCCCGCCACCCCGAAGCCTCCTCCCCTCCCGGGAGCTGACCACCATGAAGCTCATGTAGCGTGGTCATCTCCCGCGTCGATGACTCGCGCACTCGGGCTCCTCGTCGTATCCGCTCGGATCATCGGTTGCAGTGTCTTACCGCGGTCAGGCCCGCACCACCCGACATACAGGGCGCTGACGTAAACCTGCGTTCCCCCGACACCGCTCCTTCTGGGGACACCCAGTGAATCCGCGGCCGCGGAAACTCTCACACGACTCGCCGCGGGCACAGGCTGCGCACCACCCCGCGGGCCCCCGTCGACACCCGCGGCCAGTCCTTCCCTACGATTGCGACCCACCGGACCGGAGTTCGTCCGCAACGAATGAACTGCGGCGCTCATCCCCTGTACGCCCTGGGATCTGCTCTTCAATCCGCCGGGACCGAGCTGACCATCGATCTCAATCAAAGGCCGCACTAGGACCACTCAGTCGCGATGCAAGCCACGTCACCGTCACCTGCCCGACCTCGCCGTGTTTCACGTGAAACATAGCCTCCGCCTGAGGTACTGACTTCGATGTTTCACGTGAAACGGGCTGCCGGCGCGCATCGAACCTGTAAGGACGTCGGGCACCGGAAGGGCGCGGGCCTGCAACCTCCGGCTGGTGGCACGGTCAACCACAACCCCACCTCGCGAGCCCGCGCCCGGTCAATCGCCAGCTGCACCGCACACGATGTCGATGCCGTGCAACTGCTCTGGACGTGTGTGTCTAGGAATGCCGCCGTCACATCCCTCACCAACGGCTGACGCTCCGTCGGCGGTCAGGGATCTGTTCGCATGTCGGGCACCACGTTCTAACCGCGAGGGGAGGACACGTGGCCAGGTGGGGTCTCACCCCAAACCGGGCGGGACCCATCGCAGGCATCGCATCGCGCGACCGCGAGTCGCCGACGTCACGCTCGCCCGACCGGACCGACCGTCGCCGTGCTGTCCGTGTTGGACGCGCTCGGTCAGACACGCCGCTCGGCGCGTGACGAAGACACGGCGGCGCCAAGTCCTCCCCTGCGGCGAGAGTCGTCCGCTCCCGCACATCGGATGCAGCCCGCACCCCCCAGCAACCGCCGAAACTTCCGCGGCATAGCCGTGCCGAGTACGCCTCGTCAGGCCGGATGTTTCACGTGAAACGGCGACGTCACCGCACGCGCGCACGCACGACGCGAGTCGTCTCGGGAAGCACTCCCTCGCCGAGGACTTCTACCCGCACGTCGGAAAGGCGGTACTTCTTGATCTGCTTCTGCGCAGCCTCGATCTCGTTCGCCGCGTTCGCACCCTTGAGCAGGGCGAGTTCCCCTCCGTCACGGACCAGCGGAGCTGTGAGGGGAAGGAGAGTCCGAAGCGCGCTCACGGCGCGAGCGGTCACGACGTCGAATCCATCGCCCGCCTTCACGTCTTCCGCGCGCGACCGCAGCACCGTGACGTTGTCGAGTTCCAGAGCCGCGACCTGCTCGTTCAACCAGGTGATCCGGCGTTCCATCGGCTCGACCAGTGTCCAGGTGACATCCGGTCGCGCGATCGCCAGGACCAGACCAGGGAGCCCGGCGCCCGACCCGATGTCCGCCACGGTGCCGTGGAAGAGGGGCGCGGCGATCGCGCTGTTCAGAATGTGACGGGTCCACAACCGCGGGAGTTCGAGGGGTCCGATCAGGCCGCGCTCCTCACCCTCACGAGCAAGAGCGGCCGTGAACTGTCGCGCGATGTCGATACGGTCGCCGAAGAGTTCAGCGGCGACGGCCGGCTCTGCTTCGACCACACCGGTTTCGGGTGCGCCGGGTTCGGTGGACGAGTCCGACATCACCGACGACGCAACACAGTGTGGCGGTCGGCGCCCTCACCGTACGACTCGGAGACGAGGCCGCGGTCGGCAGCGATGTCGTGCACCAGCTTCCGCTCGTAGCTCGACATCGAGGGAAGCGACGCCTGCGACGACCCCTCGTCGAGCTTCGCGGCGGCGGCGTCGACCAGCGTTTCGAGCTGCCGACGCCGGGTGTCGCGCGAACCACCGATGTCGAGGATCAGCCGGGAGAACGAACCGGTCTTGTTCTGCACCGCCAGTCGAGTGAGCTCCTGCAGCGCCTGGACCGTGTCAGGTGCAGAGAGCACGGACAGTCCATCGCCCTCGGCCTCCACCGACACATAGGCGCGGCCCTGACGCACATCGAGGTTCAGATCGCCGTCGATGTCGGCGATGTCGAGCAGCTCTTCGAGGTAGTCGGCGGCGACGTCGCCCTCGAGCTCCAGCTGCGCCACCGTCGGCTCCGTGCTCCCGGTCACGACCTCGCTCATGAACCGCTTCCCTTCTTCTTCGCCCGCTTCTTACCCACGGGCTGCTGACGCTTCGGTGCCTCTGCCTTGGCCTTCTCGGCCTCCTCGAGCAGACGCTGCTGCTCGGCCTCGTACACCGACATCGGGACCACCTTGCCCGACGAATCGATGGCCTTGCCCTTGCGCGCCAGGCGTTCCTCGCGGGCCTTCGCCGCCTCAGAACCCGGGGTCGGCATCTCACGGATCACGAGGAACTGCTGCCCCATGGTCCACAGGTTGGAGATGAACCAGTACACGACGACGCCGAGCGGGAAGAAGACGCCCGAGAAGATGAAGCCCAGCGGCAGCACGTAGAGCATGATCTTCTGCATCTGGTACGCCTGGCCGGTCTTGGCCTCGGGCGACAGGTTCTTGGAGATGATCTGCAGCTGCGTGAAGAACTGCGACCCGATCATGAGCACCACGAGCGTGACCAGGATGATGATGGCCGTCGTGTTCTGCGCATCGATCGCGTTGCCCAGCGTCTCGTGCAACGAGGCGACGCCGAAGAGCTTCGCGTCGTAGAACTCCTTCGTGAGCTCGGGGCTGAGGAGACCGACACCGCCGATGTTGTCTCGCGCGTGCTTGCTGACATCGCTCAGCACGCTGTAGAGCGAGAAGAAGATCGGCATCTGCACGAGGAGCGGCAGACAGCTCGACATCGGCGTCGTGCCGTGCTTCTTGTACAGCGCCATCGTCTCGCGGCTCATGGCCTCGCGAGAGAGCTGATCCTTCTTCCCGCGATACTTCTCCTGAACTTTTCGCAGTTCAGGAGCAATTTCCATCATCTTTCGCTGGCTCTTGATCTGCTTCACGAAGAGCGGGATCAGCGCCGCGCGCACCACCACGACGAGGCCGACGATCGACAGCACCCAGGTGATACCGGACGCGGCGGGAAGCCCGACCGCGGTCAGCAGCCAGTGCCAGGCGACCAGGATGAGCTCGACGACCCACTTCAGCGGCCAGAGGATCGTGCCGAGCAGGTCGAACCCGCCGGCAGCCGGTTCGGGGCTGGGGGTGGTGCTGGCGAGCAGGAGGTCAAGACCCACCGGTCAGTCCTTTCGGGAGGGAACGACGAAACCATGGGAGGTCAGGTCGTAGCGGAAGTGTTGGTGCGGCGTGACGTCGTCGACGCCTCCGCTGGTCCAGGGATTGCAGCGGAGGATGCGCCACGCGGAGAGCAGGGCTCCGCGCACGGCACCGTGCTGCTGCACCGCACCTACAGCGTAGGCGGAACAGGAAGGGTAGTACGCACAGACATCGCCGTAGAGCGGGGAGATGACCTTGCGGTACCCGGACAGGAAGGCGATGACCGCGTTCCGCGGGAGCAGCGGGATGCTGCGCACGATGTCGCGTCCGCGCATCACCCCGTTCCCGACCGACGAGGCGGGAAGCGCGGTCATGAGGAGACCTCGCTCGGAGCCAGACGCTGCAGGCACCTCTCGACGTCGGTGCGCAGCTCGGCGAACGACGCCACGGAGGATGCAGGAAGGGCACGGATGACGACATCCGTGCCCTGAGGAACACGCGGGAGCGCCTCCGCGCAGACGGCTTTCAGACGCCGACGCACGGTATTGCGCACCACAGCGGTGCCCACCTGCTTGCTGATGATGAAACCGAACCGCGGCTCACGCCGCTCACCCGTCGACAGGATCGAGGTGATGACGCGCGCCCCGCCACAACGCGATCCGCGTCGAACGACCATCCGGTAGTCGCTCCCGCGGGTCAGACGGAACGGGCGGGCGAGCACGGCTGCTTACGCAGAGAGCTCGGTGCGGCCCTTCGCGCGGCGTGCCGACAGGATGGCACGGCCGGCGCGGGTACGCATGCGAGCACGGAAACCGTGCTTCTTGGCGCGACGACGGTTGTTGGGCTGGAAGGTGCGCTTGCTCATGAGATCACTCCGGGAATGCTGCCACCGGATTCACTTCGACCGGAGACATGGGGAACTGCCCAAAAAGGCATAAGTCAACCGACTAAGGGTACGTCTTGGCGGCGCACAGGGCAAATTAGCGCCCTGCGACGCTCGAGTCCTCTCGCGAACCGCACAGCCATTATCCACAACCCGGACGCGCCCGATGCGCACAACACGCCCCGTGTTTTCAAGGGCAGGTTGCCGTTCGTGGCCGGTGTGACTACCGTGGCATCCGAAGTTATCCACAGGGGCACGGCACGTCGACCGCGACCCGAACCGTCGTCCGGAGCACCATGTCCTCACCAGCCCAGCCCGACGTCCCGATCTGGACCACGGTGCAGGAGCTGCTGGAAGCCGACGATCGCGTCACTCCTCAGCTGCAGGGATTCCTGAGCCTCGCCGTCCCGGCGGGAGTGATGGCCGCGACGCTGTATCTCGAGGTGCCGAACGATCTGACCGCCGCGCAGATCAACAAGCGTCTCCGGCTGCCGATCATGGAAGCCCTCGCCCACATCGGCGACGAGGTCACGTCGTACCGCGTCGTGGTGAACCACGAACTGGCCGATCAGCCGACCGCGCCGATCGCCGTCGCCGACTTCGGTCTCCAGGAGCAGCCGCGCGAGTCGCCGATGGAGCAGCCGACGCAGCTGCGCCACGAGTCACGGCTGAACCCGAAGTACACCTTCGACAACTTCGTCATCGGCCAGTCCAACCGCTTCGCCCACGCCGCCGCGGTCGCCGTCGCCGAAGCACCGGCCAAGGCATACAACCCTCTGTTCATCTACGGCGACTCCGGACTCGGCAAGACCCACCTCCTTCACGCGATCGGCGACTACGCCCAGTCCCTCTACGCCGGCGTGAAGGTGCGCTACGTGTCCAGCGAGGAGTTCACGAACGATTTCATCAACTCGATCGCGAACAACCGGGGTGCCGCCTTCCAGGCCCGGTACCGCGATGTCGACATCCTCCTGATCGACGACATCCAGTTCCTCCAGGGCCGTGCCGAGACGCAGGAGGCGTTCTTCCACACGTTCAACACGCTGCACGACCACAACAAGCAGGTCGTGATCACGAGCGACGTGGCACCGAAGCACCTGACCGGTTTCGAAGATCGCATGCGGAGCCGCTTCGAGTGGGGACTGATCACCGACGTCCAGGCGCCCGACCTCGAGACCCGTATCGCGATCCTGCGCAAGAAGGCGCAGAGCGAGGCGCTCCACATCCCCGACGAGGTGCTGGAGTACATCGCCACCGTGGTGTCGTCCAACATCCGTGAGCTCGAGGGTGCGCTGATCCGTGTCTCGGCGTTCGCCAGCCTCAACCGTTCCGCGCTCGACATCTCGCTGGCGCAGACCGTGCTTCGCGACATCATCGACACGGCGGAAGACAACATCATCTCCCCGACCGACATCATCACGGCGACCGCCCAGTACTTCAAGCTCACGGTCGACGACCTCTATGGCTCCAGCCGGTCGCAGCAGATCGCGACCGCCCGGCAGATCGCCATGTATCTGTGCCGTGAGCGCACGAGCCTCTCTCTGCCGAAGATCGGGCAGCTGTTCGGAAACCGGGATCACACCACGGTCATGTATGCGTACAAGAAGATCAGCGAGCTCATGAAGGAGCGCCGCTCGATCTACAACCAGGTCACGGAGATCACCACGCAACTCGGCCGTCGCTGACGGAGCCGGAGGAAGGGCGTCGTCCGTCGAGGACGGCGCCCTTCGTCGTTCTTGACAACGGCCGGACGTCTCCGATAAATGCGTCTATGCACATGTGGATAACTTGTGGATGATTCGGGATCGCGGCGCTCAGGATGTGGGCCGAATGGGGAAACCTGTGGATAACCGTCACGAGCCCTCGAGTCTCCACATCCTCGATAACCCGCGGATTCCTCAGCGTCTCCACAAGTGACAGTCGTGTAGTTCCCTACTCGCGTCTGCTTTCCACCGACTTATCCACAGTATCCACAGCGGTTAACACCGTTAAGGAGTTAAGTCATTCAAGGGGCGATCCGATCACCAGACAGTGGGGACAACCCGACCGGTGCGTCGCCGGTGCTCCGGCGTAGGGATCCGCCGGACTGTAGGGCTAGCATGGGAAGCCCTGCACTGGCAGGACCCGACGACGACCCGTCATGACGACGACAAGGGAGCACCCGTGAGGTTTCAGGTCAACCGCGATGTCTTCAGCGAGGCTGTGTCCTTCGTCGTCAAGCTCCTCCCCCAGCGCAACCCGCAGCCGATCCTGGCCGGTGTGCTGATCGAGGCAGACGGTTCAGGGCTCACCCTTTCGGCCTTCGACTACGAGGCATCCGCCAGGACGACCATCGAGGCCACGGTCGAGACCCCGGGGACGATCCTGGTGCACGGCCGACTCTTGTCCGACATCGCGAGCCGTCTGCCGAACGCACCGATCGAGATCGCCGTCGAGGACGACGGCGGCATCGCGGTCACCTGCGGCTCTGCGCGATTCACGCTCGCGGCCATGCCGGTCGAGGAATACCCCTCGATCCCCGAGGTCTCCGGATCCTCCGGTGTCGTCCCCGCCGATGAGTTCGGCACCGCGATCGCCCAGGTCGGCTTCGCGGCCTCGCGTGACGACGTCACGCCGGTCCTCACCGGCGTGCAGCTCGAGGTGACCGGGCAGACGCTCAGCCTCGTGGCCACCGACCGCTACCGGGTCTCGCTGCGGGATGTGCCGTGGGACGGAGAAGCCGTCGAGGCCACCGCGCTGGTCCCGGCCCGCACCCTGCTCGAGGTCGGGAAGACGTTCGGGCACGCCGGCACGATCCAGATCGCGTTCTCCGGCGCGGGCGACCGCGAGATCATCGCGTTCACCGCGGGCAACAAGACCGTCACCTCGCTGCTCATCAAGGGCAACTTCCCGCCGGTGCGTCGTCTGTTCCCCGAGCAGACGGATCACTACGCGGTCGTGAACACCGCCGACCTGATCGAGGCCGTCCGCCGCGTGTCCCTGGTGCTCGACCGCGCCGCCCCGCTGCGCTTCACCTTCTCGGCCGACGGCGTCACGATGGATGCGTCCGGCAGCGAGCACGCACGCGCGTCCGAATCGGTCGACGCCATCCTGTCCGGCGGTGACGAGGTCACGCTCGGCCTCAACCCGCAGTACCTGATCGAGGCGCTCGGCGCGGTGAAGAGCGAGTTCGTGCGGGTCACCTTCACGTCGAGCGACAACGCCAACAAGCTGAGCCCGGTCCTGATCACCAGCCAGACGTCGGTGGACCAGGCGGGCCTGGACTCGTTCAAGTACCTGCTGCAGCCGAACCTGCTCCTGCGCTGAGCGCGTCGCGTCGCCCCGGCGGCGGGGAGGATGTCCGACCCGAAAGGTAGGCTGGCTCCGTGATTGTGGAGCACCTGAACCTGGTCGATTTCCGCAATTACGCGACCGCTGATCTGGCTCTTCATCGCGGCCCCAACGTCCTCGTCGGACGGAACGGACAGGGCAAGACGAACCTTGCGGAGGCCGTCGTCTTCCTGGCCACGCTCGGCTCGCACCGGGTGTCGTCGGATGCGCCGCTGGTGCGAGACGGACAGGACTTCGCGGTCATCCGCGCGCGGCTCTCCCATGGCGAACGGCGTGTGCTGGTCGAGGTGCAGGTGAACCGGCAGGGATCCAACAAAGCCCGCATCAACGGCTCGCCATCGAAGGCGAACGAGCTGCCACGCTACGCCCACGTGGTCCTCTTCGCGCCGGAAGACCTGCAGATCGTCCGTGGTGATCCGTCAGCCAGACGACGGTTCGTCGATCAGCTGCTGATCCAGCGCACCCCCCGGATGGCTGCGGTGCTCGGCGACTACGACCGCGTGCTCAAGCAGCGCAACGCCCTGTTGAAGTCGGCCAGGGCGCGGGGCGTCCGCGGCGAGGGCCTGAGCACGCTCGACGTGTGGGATGACAAGCTGGTCGCGCTCGGCGCCGAGATCATCACCGCGCGCCAGCGTCTCGCCGCGGATCTGCAGCAGCCCGTGGCCGAGGCCTACGCTGCGATCGCCGGCGCCGACCACCGGCCCCGGTTGGAGTGGGCGCTGTCCGTGGCCGGTGCCGATCCGGAGGACGATGCCGACGCCGAGGAGCAGGAGGTGTCGTCGCCCGCGGCCGAGCAGCGCATCGACGTCGCTCGCACGGCCGAGCTGTTCCGCGCGTCCCTGACAGCGAAGCGAACCCAGGAGCTCGACCGCGGGCTCACGCTGTCGGGTCCGCACCGCGACGACCTTGTGCTGCGCGTGCGGGACCTCCCGGTCAAGGGTTACGCCTCGCACGGGGAGTCCTGGTCGGTGGCCCTCGCGCTGAGGCTCGCCTCGGCCGAACTGCTGCGCAGCGAGTCACCCGCGGGTGATCCGGTCCTGATCCTCGACGACGTGTTCGCCGAGCTCGACGCGGATCGACGCCAGCGCCTCGCGTCCCTCACCGCGGGCTACGAACAGGTGGTCGTCACCGCGGCGGTGGAGGAGGATATCCCCGAGGTGCTGCACGCACACGTGGTGCGGATCACGGCGGGCACCATCACCGACGAGCGGGAGGCACCGGATGAGTGACGTGGCCGCCGACGCCGTGATCGAAGCTCCCGAGACCGTCGCCACCTACTTGCGTCTGCGCGGTCTGACGCCGAGTGCGAAGAACTGGAAGCGCAAGCGTCGGATCACGGTCGACGACGACAACGCCCCCTTCACACCGGGCCGCGACCCCGGAACGCTCGGCGATGTGCTCGACCGGCTCAGCCGCGACGCAGGGTGGGAGACCACGCTCGCCAGGGAGGACCTCGTCCGGCAATGGGCCGACCTGGCCGGCGCCGACACCGCGAAGCACTCCGAGCCGGTGTCGCTGGAGCGTGGACTGCTGACGGTGAAGTGCGACTCGACTGCCTGGGCGAAGAACCTGCAGTTCATGCGCGCGACGATCCTGACGGAGATCGGGAGACGGTATCCGGAAGCGGGCGTCGAGAACCTCCGCTTCATCGGACCGGACGTCCCCTCCTGGAAATGGGGTCCCAGAGTCGTTCCAGGGCGGGGCCCGCGCGATACCTACGGGTAGGGCACCATGCAAGGGGTCTGACACGCTCAGAGGGCCACACGCGGCCGTTGAGCGGCATATCGACTCGAAACCCGGCTAGAATGGGAGTTCGAGCTATCGATCTGGAGAATGCCCTCTGATGACGCCTGAATCCCCTGCTGACGAGACGGAATCGAACACCGGGGGAACCCCCGCACCCGAGGGAACCACCGAGTCGTCCGCCAACCGCCCGAAGCAGCAGCCGGGAGAGTACGGCGCCGACTCGATCCAGATCCTCGAAGGCCTCGAGGCCGTCCGCAAGCGCCCCGGCATGTACATCGGATCGACGGGACCGCGCGGTCTGCACCACCTGGTCTACGAGATCGTCGACAACTCGGTCGACGAGGCCCTCGCCGGCTACGCCGACACGATCCTGGTGACCCTGTTGGCCGACGGGGGCGTCCGCGTCGTCGACAACGGCCGCGGCATCCCCGTGGACCCGCACTCGTCCGACCCGTCGAAGTCCACGGTCGAGGTCGTGCTCACGATCCTCCACGCCGGTGGCAAGTTCGGCGGCGGCGCGTACGCGGTCTCCGGCGGTCTGCACGGCGTCGGCTCGTCGGTGGTGAACGCGCTCTCCACGCGCTTCGACGTCGAGGTGAAGCAGAAGGGCTTCGTCTGGAACCACAGCTTCGCGAACGGCGGTGTCCCCCAGCAGAAGCTGGAGAAGGGTGCCGCGACCGACGAGACCGGCACCAGCATCACCTTCTGGCCGGACGCGGAGATCTTCCAGGAGACGGTCGAGTTCGACTACGACACGCTCCGTACGCGCTTCCAGCAGATGGCGTTCCTCAACAAGGGACTGCGGATCGAGCTGTCCGACGAGCGCCCGGACTCCGCGTACGAGACGGAGGAGGACGGGCAGGCCGTCACCAAGCAGCCGTCCGACGTGTTCTTCTACGAGCGCGGTCTCGTCGACTATGTCGAGTACCTCAACAAGGTGCGCAAGGCCGAGGTCGTGAACGACGAGATCATCGCGTTCGAGTCGGAGGACACCGCGCGCAAGATCTCGCTCGAGGTTGCGATGCAGTGGACCACGTCGTACACCGAGAACGTCTTCACCTACGCGAACACGATCAACACCCACGAGGGCGGCACGCACGAGGAGGGGTTCCGCGCGGCACTGACCACGCTGGTCAACCGCTACGCCCGCGCCAACAACCTGCTCAAGGAGAAGGACGACAACCTCTCCGGCGACGACGTGCGCGAGGGCCTCACGGCCGTGATCTCCATCAAGCTCGGAGAGCCGCAGTTCGAGGGCCAGACCAAGACCAAGCTCGGCAACACGGAGGCGAAGGCCTTCGTGCAGAAGGTCGTCGGCGACCAGCTCGGCGACTGGTTCGAGCGCAACCCGAACCAGGCGAAGAACGTGATCCGCAAGGCCATCGACGCTGCGACCGCCCGACTCGCCGCCCGCAAGGCTCGCGAGACCGCGCGCCGCAAGAGCGTGTTCGAGTCTGCGGCCATGCCCGACAAGCTCAAGGACTGCACGAGCAAGGACCCGTCGATCAGCGAGATCTTCCTCGTGGAGGGTGACTCGGCCGGCGGCTCGGCCGTGCAGGGCCGCGATCCGCACACGCAGGCGATCCTCGCGCTGCGCGGCAAGATCCTCAACGTCGAGCGTGCGCGCCTCGACAAGGCGCTCGGCAACAAGGAAGTCCAGGCGATGATCCAGGCCTTCGGCACGGGCATCGGCGAGGAGTTCGACATCGAGAAGGCGCGGTACCACAAGATCGTGCTCATGGCCGACGCCGACGTCGACGGTCAGCACATCACCACGCTGCTGCTCACGCTGCTGTTCCGCTACATGCGCGGGCTCATCGAGGCGGGCTTCGTGTACCTCGCGATGCCGCCGCTCTACCGCCTCAAGTGGTCGAACGCCCCGCACGAGTACGTGTTCAGCGACGCCGAGCGCGACGCCCTCCTGAAGTACGGGCTCGACAACGGCAAGCGCATCCCGAAGGACGCCGGCATCCAGCGGTACAAGGGTCTCGGCGAGATGAACGCCAAGGAGCTGTGGGAGACCACGATGGACCACACCACGCGCACCCTGCGTCAGGTGACCATCGAAGACGCCGCGGCCGCCGACGAGATCTTCAGCGTGCTGATGGGTGAGGACGTCGAGTCGCGACGCAGCTTCATCCAGCGCAACGCCAAGGACGTCCGCTTCCTCGACATCTGAGCGCGAGCTCGCCTCCTCGCTCGCTCAACGACCGGAAATTGAAGAGAACACATGACTGACGAAGAACGTCCCGACATCAACGAGGGCCACGACCACGGCAAGATCGACCAGGTCGACCTGCAGTCGGAGATGCAGCGCAGCTACCTCGACTACGCCATGGCCGTGATCGTCGGGCGCGCGCTCCCCGACGTGCGCGACGGCCTCAAGCCCGTGCACCGCCGCGTGATCTACGGCATGTACGACGGCGGATTCCGCCCGGACAAGTCGTTCTCGAAGTGTGCCCGCGTGGTCGGCGAGGTCATGGGGCAGTACCACCCGCACGGTGACTCCGCGATCTACGACGCTCTGGTGCGCCTGGTGCAGCCGTGGTCGCTGCGGTACCCGCTCGCGCTCGGCCAGGGGAACTTCGGCTCCCCCGGCAACATGGGCGCGGCGGCGCCGCGATACACCGAGACGAAGATGGCTCCGCTCGCGCTCGAGATGGTGCGCGACATCGAAGAGGAGACCGTCGACTTCACCGACAACTACGACGGACAGACGCAGGAACCGACGGTCCTGCCGGCCCGGTTCCCGAACCTGCTCGTCAACGGTTCGGTCGGCATCGCGGTCGGCATGGCCACGAACATCCCGCCGCACAACCTGCGCGAGGTGTCGGACGCGGCGCTGTGGGCCCTCGACAACCCGGACATCTCCCGCGAGGAGCTGCTCGACGGTCTGATCCAGCGGATCCCCGGGCCGGACTTCCCCACCGGCGCGCAGATCCTCGGCACGAAGGGCATCCACGAGGCCTATCGCACGGGTCGCGGCTCGATCACGATGCGCGCGGTCGTGAACGTCGAGGAGATCCAGGGCCGCACGTGCCTCGTGATCACCGAGCTGCCGTATCAGGTGAACCCCGACAACGTCGCGGTGAAGATCGGCGACCTTGCGCGCGACGGGAAGATCACCGGCATCGCGGACATCCGTGACGAGTCCTCCGACCGCACCGGTCAGCGCCTCGTCGTGGTGCTCAAGCGTGACGCGGTCGCGAAGGTCGTGCTCAACAACCTGTACAAGCACACGCAGCTGCAGGAGAACTTCGGCGCGAACATGCTCGCGATCGTCGACGGTGTTCCGCGCACGCTCGCGATCGACGGCTTCGTCACCAACTGGATCGCGCACCAGATCGACGTGATCGTGCGGCGCACCCAGTTCCGCCTCAACGAGGCCGAGAAGCGCATGCACATCCTGCGCGGCTACCTGAAGGCGCTCGATGCCCTCGACGAGGTGATCGCGCTCATCCGCCGATCGCAGACCACGGCCGACGCGAACGAGGGCCTGCAGAAGCTCCTCGACATCGACGAGATCCAGGCCGATGCGATCCTGCAGATGCAGCTGCGTCGCCTCGCGGCCCTCGAGCGCCAGAAGATCATCGACCAGGCCACCGAGCTCGAGGCGCAGATCACCGAGTACAAGGCGATCCTCGCCGACGAGGGCCGGCAGCGCACGATCATCCGCGAGGAGCTCACCGCGATCGTCGACCGCTTCGGCGACGAGCGTCGCACGCACATCCTGCACGGGTTCGACGGCGACGTCTCGATGGAAGACCTCATCGCCGAAGAGGAGATGGTCGTCACCGTCACGCGCGAGGGCTACATCAAGCGCACGCGCAGCGACAACTACCGCTCGCAGCACCGCGGTGGCAAGGGCGTCAAGGGCGCCCAGCTCCGCGCCGACGACATCGTGGAGCACTTCTTCGTCACCACCACGCACCACTGGCTGCTGTTCTTCACGGACAAGGGCCGCGTCTACCGCGCCAAGACGTATGAGGTGCCAGAGGCCGGTCGCGACGCGAAGGGCACCCACGTCGCCAACCTGCTCGCCCTGCAGCCCGACGAGAGCATCGCCCAGGTGCTCGACATCCGCGACTATGAGGTCGCCGACTACCTCGTCCTCGCGACCCGCGACGGTCTGGTGAAGAAGACCCGACTCGACGCGTACGACACGAACCGTCAGGGCGGCGTGATCGCGATCCGGCTCAACGAGGAGGACGAGCTCGTCAGCGCGCTGCTCGTCAACGCCGAGGACGACATCCTCCTCATCAGCCGCCGTGGCATGTCGGTGCGGTTCGAGGCGACCGACGAGGCACTGCGCCCCATGGGCCGCGCGACCGCCGGTGTGCGCGGCATGAAGTTCAAGATCGACGGCGACTGCCTGCTGTCCGCCTCGGTCGCGGCCGCCGGGAAGTTCGTCTTCGTGGTCACCGACGGCGGGTACGCGAAGCGCACGGCGGTCGAGGAATACCGGGTCCAGGGCCGTGGCGGAACGGGCATCAAGGTCGCGAAACTGAACGACGATCGGGGCACTCTCGCGGGTGGTCTGATCGTCGCGGAGGACGACGAGGTCTTGGTGGTTCTGTCCAGCGGCAAGGTGGTACGCTCTGCCGTGGCCGAGGTCCCCGCGAAGGGTCGAGACACCATGGGAGTGGTGTTCGCCCGCACGACGGAGGCCGACCGCATCCTCGCCATCGCCCGTAACGGTGAGCGCGGTCTCGCAGAAGACGAGGCCGAAGCGGATGTCGACACCGAGGCCCCCCAGACGACAGAGACACCCGAGGATACAGACGCATGAGCACAGTGGCCGACAAGCTGGCGAAGAAGTCGACCCGCAAGACCAGTGGCAAGCAGGTTCGCCTCCGCCTGGTGTACGTCGACTTCTGGTCAGCGGTGAAGCTCTCCTTCCTGGGAGCCGTGGCTCTCGCCGTCGTCACGATGGTCTCCTTCTTCCTCATCTTCCTGGTGCTCCAGGCGACGGGCATCATGTCGACCGCAGATGAGTTCCTCCAGGGCATCACGGACAACGCGTTCGTGCTGTCCGAGGTCGTCGGCCTGCCGCAGGTGATGGCCTTCGCCGCGGTCGTGGCGATCCTGAACCTGATCGTCTTCACGGTGCTCGGCGCCGTGATCGCCGGCATCTACAACCTCGCCGTGAAGGTGACGGGCGGCCTGCTCGTCGGCTTCATGTCGAACTGACGCGAGTCACGACGAAGGGCGGGTGCTGCGGCACCCGCCCTTCGTCGTGTGCACGGCGCGGCGGCTCAGACCACCCCGGTCGTTCCGAGGAGCGTGCCGATCAGCCACGTCGCGAGCAGCGCGAGCGCTCCGCCGATCACGAGCCGCAGTGCCGCTCGGCCCGGCGCGGATCCTCCGATCCTCGCCGAGATCGTGCCCGTCGCGGCCAGGGCGATCAACACCGCGACGAAGGTCACCGGGACTCGCCAGTCGGGCGGGGGCAGCAGGATCGCCAGCAAGGGGAGCAGCGCGCCGAGCGTGAACGCGATCGCGGAGGATAGCGCCGCGTGCCACGGGTTGACCAGGTCGTCCTGATCGATGCCGAGCTCCACCTCGAGGTGTGCCGACAGAGCGTCGTGCGCGGTGAGCTCCTCGGCCACACGGCGCGCGGTGTCCTCCGTGAGCCCCCGGTCGCGGTACAGGGAGGTGAGCTCGGCGAGCTCCGCCTCCGGCATCGTGCGCAGCTCTTCCTTCTCCTTGGCGATGAGCGCGCGCTCGCTGTCGCGCTGGCTGCTCACGGAGACGTACTCGCCCAGAGCCATGGAGATCGCCCCACCCACCAGACCGGCGACGCCCGCGGTGAGGAGCGCGGCGTTATCCGTGGTGGCACCGGCGACGCCCACGACCAGCGATGCCACCGACACGATCCCGTCGTTCGCTCCGAGGACACCGGCGCGCAGCCAGTTGAGGCGTTGACCCACTCCGGTGCCGTGCGGTTCTCCCTCGTGGGCTGTCATGCCACCAGTGAAGCAGACGAGGACAGTGGCGAGGGCGGTCCCGGGTAGGGAAAACCCGAACCGGAGTGTCCGGCTGCCTCGGTGCCCGCGTGCCACCCTCCCCCGTACCGTGGAAACATGACCACTCAGCCTGCGCCTCCGGCCGCCGCTCCGGCGAAGCCACCGCTGCGCCTCTTCCTCACGGTCCTGCATCTGGCGGGCATCGGCGTCCTCGGTGGCGGGATCTTCGCCACCCTCGGCGCACTGCTCGGGACGGGGATCGGCCTCGTGTTCGTCGCCGGCATCGGCATCGTCCTGCTCGTCGGTCTCGTCTACGCGCTCTACGGCCTCGGCTGGTTCGAGGTCGCGCGCGTCGCCGGTCTCTACCGCACCCCGCTCGCGCCCCTGCGACTGCAGCCGCGCGATCGTCCCGGCTTCGCCGGCTGGCTCCGCGCCCTCGGGCGACAGGCCGTCGACGGACGCATGTGGCGTGCCGTCGCGAACTTCGCCATCTCGGCAGTGCTGGGCTGGGTCGTGCTCCGCCTGGCCTGGAGCCTCGTGTGGTCGATCATCATCTCCTTCGCCCCCCTGACCTCTGCCGACAGCATCATGGGCCCCTTCGGCGGTGCCGGGATCCCCGTCGCCTGGGCTCCGCTCATCGGGATCTTGGGCGTCGCCGCATCGGCGGCCGGCATCATCGGACTCGCGTTCCTGCACCGCACCCTGTCCCTGGCGATCGTCGCCCGCAGTCGGGAGACCGAGCTCACGGAGCGGGTGCGTGCCTCGACGGCGCAGCGGGAGGGAGCCGTGCGTGCGGCCGACGTGGAGCGCACCCGCATCGAGCGGGATCTCCACGACGGCGTGCAGCCGCGTCTCGTCTCGGTCGGCATGACCCTGGGCCTGGCCCAGCAGAAGATCGACACCGATCCCGACGCGGCCAAGGACCTCATCTCGGAGGCGCACACCTCGACGAAGGCGGCGATCACCGAGCTGCGGCAGCTCGCGCGGGGGATCCACGCCTCGGTCCTCGACGACCGCGGGCTGGACGCGGCGCTGTCCGCACTCGCCGGCCGTTCGCACATCCCCGTGCACCTCGACGTGCGGATGGACGGGCGGTGCAGTCGTGAGGCCGAGGCCGCGGTGTACTTCTCGATCGCGGAATCCCTCACCAACGCCGCCAAGCACTCCCGCGCGAGCGAGGCCCGGGTCACCGTGCGACTGCGCGAGGGCAACGTGCTGTGGGCCCGCGTGGAGGACAACGGCATGGGCGGCGCGCAGGTGCTCCCCGGCGGCGGCCTCGACGGCATCGCGAACCGGATCCTCGCCGCCGGCGGAACGTTCCGCCTGGACAGCCCGCTCGGTGGTCCGACCAGCCTGGAGGTGAACGTGCCATGCGCATCTTGATCTGCGAGGACTCGGTCCTGCTGCGGGAGGGGCTCGTGCGTCTGCTGGAAGACGCGGGTCACCAGGTGGTGGCCGCGCTCACCGACACCGACGGTGTGGCGGAGGCCGTGGCATCCGCCGACCCGGAGCTCTGCATCCTGGACGTGCGGCTTCCTCCGACGTTCACCGACGAGGGGATCCGTGCGGCGCTGGCGCTGCGGGCGACGCATCCGTCCCTTCCGATCCTCGTGCTGTCGCAGTACGTGGAGGAGCGCTACGCGTCTGACCTGATCGCGGCGCAGGGCGGGCCCCTGGGTTACCTGCTGAAGGACCGGGTCGCCGACGTCGCGGAGTTCATCGAGTCCGTGCAGCGGATCGCGGACGGAGCGACCGTGCTCGACCCGGAGGTCGTGGCGCAGCTGCTCACGCGACGCAACCGCGACGACCGGATGCTGCGCCTCACGGAACGTGAACGCACCGTGCTGGCACTGATCGCGGAGGGCAAGTCGAACCAGGCGATCGCCGGACTGCTGTTCGTCTCCGAGGCGAGTGTCGAGAAGCACATCACCTCCATCTTCCAGAAGCTGGGGTTCGAGCAGGACGAGTCGGGAAACCGTCGCGTGCTGGCGGCCCTGGCGCACATCGAGAACACGGGCGGCCCCACGCCGCCGACCGGACAGACAGGAATGGCACGATGACCACCGAAGATCAGGGCCCCCAGGGCGGCCACACGCCGCTCACCCCTCCCCCTGCGACGGCACCTCACGCCCCGGCCGAGCCCGCACCGATGGTGTCGGGCGGCTCCGGTACCGAGCCCGGACGTTCCTCGGGCGCCACGGCGATCCTCGTGATCACCGCGGTGGTGGGCGGCCTCGCCCTGCTCGGCGCCGGAGGCACGGCGGCGGCCGCAGCCGCGGGCTCCGTGATGTCATCGAGCCGACCCGACTCGGTCCAGACCGTCGGCGTGGACGGGATCGACGGCGTCGACCTCGATGCCGACGCGAGCAGTGTGCGGGTGGAGTTCGGTGACGTGGACGACGCCGAACTGGCGGTCACGAACGGCCGCGGGCAGGCCTGGACGTTCGAGCGGGAGGGCGACGAACTCGTCGTGAAGAGCCCGCGGGGTGTGTTCGGCTGGTGGTTCGGAAACTGGTTCGGCGACGAGGAGGTCGCGGTGCTGACGTTGCCCGAGAGCCTGCGCGACGCCGGTCTGGATGCGAACCTCACGCTCAACGCGGGCAGCCTGGATGTGACGGGTGACTTCGGTGACCTCGAGCTCGACGTGAACGCGGGGTCGCTCGATGTCGAGGGCGCGGCGGAGACGCTCGACGTGCAGATGAACGCCGGGCGCGCCGACATCGTGCTGGACTCCGTGACCGAGGCCGACCTGGGCATCTCGGCGGGCGATCTCACGGTGGAGCTCACGAGCTCGGCGCCCGCGCGCACATCGGTCGATGCGAGCGCGGGATCGGTCGACCTCACGCTGCCCGACGTGGAGTACAGCCTCACCCAGGACGTGAGCGCCGGCTCGCTCGATGCCACCGTCGATCAGGGGTCGAACGCGCGACACACGATCGACGTCTCCCTCGCGGCGGGGAACGTGACGATCCGACCCGGGCGCTGAGCCGCGGGAGCACGGAGGGGCCGGTACTCGGAGAGTGCCGGCCCCTCGGCGCCGTCGCTCACGGCGTCGGCGAAGTTATCCACAGTTCTCTCCACAGCATGGGGAGAATTACACCGATGTTATTCACAGGCGTTAACAACTCTGTTAACAACTCGGGATCAGGCCAAAAGGAGCAGCGGCGGAACGAACGCCACGATCACGAGCAGGAGAACCACCAGGGCCGAGAGGAAGACGATCTGCCACACGCGCTGCTCACGGCGTTTCGTGCGCGTATAGATGAAGGCCACGATCGCGCCCACGATCGCCCCGCCCAGATGCGCCTGCCAGGAGATCCCCCCGGCGAAGAACCCGAAGGCGAAGTTGATCGCGAGGATGACGAGGATCCCGGTCACGTTCGCCCCGATGTGGCGGCCGATGATCAGCAGCGACGCGAGGAGACCGAAGATGGCGCCGGAGGCTCCGACCGTCCATGAGCCCGGCGCGAGGATCGCAACCATGACCGATCCACCGAGTCCGCTGATCAGGTACAGCGCCAGGTAGCGCGCCCGCCCCAGCATGGGTTCGAGGCTCTGGCCGAGCATCCACAGCGCCAGCATGTTGAGCGCGAGGTGCACGAAGCCGCCGTGCACGAACAGCACCGTCAGCAGTCGCCACGGCTCGAACGGCACCGCGAACAGGTTGGGGTAGAGGAACGGTGCGTAGAAGCCCAGCGCCTGTGTGATCGGCTGGTTGAGCCCGGGGATGAGCTGCACGAGGCCGATGAACGACGTGATCGCCAGCAGCACGTAGGTGACGACGGGCTTGCCGCCGCGGGTCATCGCCAGCGCACCGCCGCGGTTCCCCCAGCGTCGGGCGGCCTTCTTCTGGGCGGGAGTGCGGTTCTTGCGCTCGGCCGCCATGCACTCCGGGCAGATCACGCCGACGGCGGCCTGGGTCTGGCACTCGGGGCAGATGGTGCGCAGACACCGCTGGCAGAGCACGAAGCTCTGCCGATCCGGATGCCGGTAGCAGAAGTTGTCGCGATTGCTCGTGAACTCGGGCGTCGACATCCGGATCGGCCGTGGCTTCCGTCAGGCGGCGACGATGTCGATCGACTGCAGCACGACCGGCTCGACCGGGCGGTCGCCGGCCGCGGTGGGCACGGCGGCGATGGCGTCGACGACCTTCTTCGAGGCGTCGTCGGCGACGGCGCCGAAGATGGTGTGCTTGCCCTGCAGCCACGGGGTCGGGTCGGTCGTGATGAAGAACTGCGAGCCGTTCGTGCCCTCGACCTTGCCGGTGATGGCGTTGCGGCGCAGGCCGGCGTTGGCCATCGCGAGGATGTAGGGCTCGTTGAAGTCGAGCTCCCCGTTGATCTCGTCATCGAAGTTGTAGCCGGGGCCGCCCACACCCTGACCGAGCGGGTCGCCGCCCTGGATCATGAAGTTGGGGATGATGCGGTGGAAGATGACGTCCTTGTAGAGAGGACCCTCGCCCGGCTTGCCGGTGGCGGGGTGCGTCCACTCCTGGGTGCCGTCGGCCAGGCCGACGAAGTTCTTGACCGTCTTGGGAGCGTGGTCGCCGAAGAGGTTGATGACGATGTCACCGTGGTTGGTGTGCAGAGTTGCGACGTGGGAAGCATGAACCATGCCCTCATTCTCGCAGAGCTTCCGATGAGTGGCCCGGGTCTGTACATCCCCTCGGCGGATGATGCAAGGGGCGGGCGATTCCCTCCCCCCATCCAGGGTGTCGTGGCAAGATGGGGAACCCGTACTCCAATGGACAGGAGAGCATCGTGAGCCTCAGCCGCAAGCGGAAGAAGCAGCTTCGTCGTCTTCAGAAGGACGCCAACCAGCTGTGGGAGGACCAGCAGGTGCTCGTCGGCCACGCCGCCGACGTCGCCCGAGAGGCCGGCCGTCAGCTCGGCAACTTCAATCGGGAACAGCTAGTCCCCGCCGTCCAGGACACCTACAACCGTCGTGTCGCCCCCGTGGTCGACCGCGGCGTGAAGGTCGGCAGGCACGTCGTCGACGACAAGGTCGTGCCGATCGTCGGCGGCGTCGTCGGCACCGCGCTCACCGCGTGGGACGTCGCCAACGCGAAGCGTCAGGGCATCGAATACAAGGCCCGCAAGGCCGTCGCTCCGAAGAAGGGCCCCGGCCTCGGCTCGGTCATCGCGATCGTGCTGGGTGCGGCTGCGGCCGTCGGAGTGCTCTACGCCGCCTGGCAGGCCCTCCGCGCCGACGACGAGCTCTGGGTCGCCGACGACCCGCTGTCGGCTCCCGACGCGTGACCACCCCCGACCCGCACGCGCGGGTGCGGGATGCTGCGGCCGCCCGCGGACTCGACATCGAGATCCGCGAGCGGCCGCAGGCGCGCAGCCTGCACGAGGCCGCGGAGATCCTGGGCATCCCGCCGTCCGGCATCGTGAAGACCCTCGTGGTGAAGCGCTCCGACGACACCTATCTGTTCGCCCTGGTCCCCGGCGGTCGGTCGATCTCGTGGCCCAAGCTGCGCGCCGTGGTCGGCGTCAACAAGCTGCGACTGCCCGAACCCGAGCTCGCCCTCGCGGCCACGGGGTATGAGCGGGGCACGATCGTCCCGATCGGCAGCACGACCGATTGGCCCGTGTACGCCGACGAGTCCATCGTCGGGCAGCGGATCGCCATGGGAGCGGGTGCGCACGGTTACAGCCTGTTCGTGGACGCCGACGACCTGATCGCCGCCTACGGCGCCACCGTCGCCGACATCTCCATTCCCGAGGAGCGCTGACCGCCAGCGCTCAGGCGAGTCCCGCCATCCGGATGGCGATGTCGACCAGCTTGACCCGCTGCAGCCCCGCGACGGCCGCGAGCGGAAACCACTCGGCCCTGTCGGTCGAGCCCTCGGTCTCGAAGCGCAGCCGTCCGCCGGTGACCTCGGCGCGGTAGACGATGCGCAGTGTGTGGAGTGGTTCCGCCGCCTTGTGCACCCGCCGCCCTGCCGGGATCACCCGCGAATGGATACCGAGCAGCGCGCCGACCCGCACGGTGTACCCGGTCTCCTCGCGCAACTCCCGGCGGACCGCGTCCTCCGGGGCCTCGCCCGGCTCGAGCCCGCCGCCCGGCATGGTCCACGCCGTGCGACGCCCCTCGATCCAGCGCGCCAGGAGGAGCCGGCCACCCTCATCGGTGACGACCCCGTATGCGGCGACGCGCAGGTCCATGGCTCACACCCTATCCGCCGGGCGCGCCACGCTCCGACCACGTGTCGGCCGACGCACATCGATCACGAATCGAGAAGCGACGGCGCTCGGATGGTTCCTATTCTGTGGAGATCAGCCACACCGAGAGGACGGAAACCATGGCCGCCGACAACGAGAAGAACTTCACCGCCGAGGAGCGCGAGGCCATGCAGGCCGCCGCGAAGGAGGCCCGCACCCGACGGTCGCGTGCCAAGAAGTCGCCCGAGGAGCTGAGGGCGGCCGGCGAAGCCGACATCACGGAGGCCATCGACAAGCTCGACGAGCACGACAGGACGCTGGCGCGGAAGCTGCACGACCTGGTCTCCGAAGTCGCCCCCGACCTGGTGCCGCGCACGTACTACGGCATGCCCGCGTGGGGTCTAGACGGGAAGGTGCTGTGCTTCTTCCAGCCCGCGAGCAAGTTCAAGGTGCGCTACGGGACGTTCGGGTTCGAGCCGATCTCGAACCTCGACGACGGCACCGTGTGGCCCACGGCGTACGCTGTGATCGACCTGACGCCGAAGGACCGGGAGTTCCTCGCGGACCGGCTGCGCCAGGCCATCAGCTGAAGCGCTCCGAAGCCGAGACAGCGACGGCACCCCGGCACTACCGTGGAACCGTGAGCACTCCCCCGTTCCCCGCCTCCGTCTACGCCTCCAGACTCACCCGTGCAGCCGCGCTCGCCGCGGACGCCGGACTCGACGCCGTGGTCGTCGGACCGGGGCCCGACCTCCAGTACCTGCTCGGGGTCGAGGGGGACACGATCGAACGGCTCACGGCGCTGGTGCTCACCCCGGACGCGCGCGCGACCATCGTGGTGCCGCGCATGGAGCTGGCGAAGATCCGCAGCACCGCGGCCGGCGAACTCGGTCTGACCATCGCCGACTGGGTGGACGGGGAGGATCCGTATGCCCTGGTGCTCGCGGCGGCGGGGGAGGTCCAGCGGGCCGGGGTCTCCGACGCGCTGCCCGCGCTCCACGTGGTGCCGATCGCGGAACGCCTGGGGGTGCGGGTGGAGCTCGCGACCCCGGTGCTGCGCGAGGGGCGGATGATCAAGGACGACGCGGAGATCGCGGAGCTCCGGCGTGCGGGTGCCGCCATCGATGCCGTGCACCGCCGCGTGCCCGAGTGGCTGCGCGCCGGACGGACGGAACGCGAGGTGGCGGGCGACATCGCCGCCGCGATCGTCGAGGAGGGCCACCGCACGGTCGAGTTCGTGATCGTCGGATCCGGTCCGAACGGGGCCGACCCGCATCATGAGGTCTCCGACCGGGTGATCGAGGAGGGCGACATCGTCGTGGTCGACATCGGCGGTGCGGTGCCCAGCGGCTACAACTCCGACAGCACACGCACCTACGTCGTCGGCGACCCCGGCGCGGAGGAGGCCGAACGCATCGCCGTGCTCGTGCGGGCGCAGCAGGCCGCGGTCGATGCCGTGCGTCCCGGGGCGACGGCCGCCGAGGTCGATGCCGCCGCGCGCACGGTGCTCGCCGAGGCCGGACTGGGCGAGGCGTTCCTGCACCGCACGGGCCACGGGATCGGTGTCTCGGTGCACGAGGAGCCCTACATCGCTCCCGGCAACGGCCTCGTGCTGCGGCCGGGGATGGCGTTCAGCATCGAGCCGGGCATCTACTTCCCCGCTCGGTGGGGCGCCCGGATCGAGGACATCGTGATCGTGACGGACACCGGAGCGGAGCGGGTGAACCTGGCCCCGCACGCGCTCGTCTCCGCCGTTCGGCAGTGACCTTCGGCTATCAGCGAATACCTAAAGTCATCACGGTGAATTCCTAAAGTCACCTATCGTCGCATTTCCGGCGGGGCTAGCCTGCTGAGTGCTGGAGCCCCGTGCTCCGGCGATTGCTGATTCCATCTGGCGGGGGTTGCCGGAGGGTCGGATGTTCGCCTCAGAACACCACAATTTCATCGCGCCGACTGCAGGACCGAACGAGACGAGACGCCGATGGGCGATCATCGCCCTGCTCGCGCTGCTCGCCAGCCTCCTCGTGACGGTCGTCGCGCCGCCCAAGCCGGCCGAAGCCCAGTTCCAGTTCTCCTGTACGAGTACGGAGGGCGTCGGGTACTTCGTCAACACGGGCTCCGGCTCTGTCTCGATGATCTACACCGGCACCGACACGAACATCCGGAACATCCCCGTCGGCGGCACCCCCTACGGTGTGACGTCGCTCCCGGACGGATCGCGGGTCTACGTGGCGAACGGCAACGGGTCCGTGCAGGTGATCGACACCGCGACCCTCGCGGTCACGACGATCAACCACCCGTCGTTCTCCGCGTCGGTCGGCGCGTGGAGCTCCGCCGACGGCTCGCAGGTGTTCATCTCGAACATCGGGTCCAACACCGTCAGCGTGATCGACACCGCGACCAACACCGTGTCCCGCGTGATCACGGTCGGCGCCGCCGGTTCTCGTCCGGGATGGGTCGATGCCTACGGAAACGAGCTGTTCGTCGCCAAGGACGACGGCACCAACGGCGGGATCTCCGTGATCGACATGAGCAGCACCTCCACGACGACGTCCCGCGTCATCGCGGGAGCGGCTCCGGCGCACACGGTCGCCGTCAACGCCACGTACATCGCCGCCGCCAGCGAGACCGTCCTGTCGATCCCGATCCGCAACAGGACCGCGCCATCGGCCCTCGTGCGCACCATCACGACCACCGAGCAGATCCACGGACTCACGTTCGTCCCCAACACCAACTACCTCGTGGCCAGTGGCGAGGCCGGACACACCTTCGTGTACGACGCGTCGACCGGGGCGCTGCTGCGGACGTTCACCGCGGGCGGCTCGAACATGCGCGTGCCCGTGGCCTCGCCGATCAGCAACGAGGTCTACATCGCCGGATACTCCACGCCCACGGGCACGCTGGACCGGCTCGTGACCACCGGGGCTCCGGCCACCTGGACCTACACCGCCAATCAGACGGCCCTGCAGAACGCTCCCGACGGCCACACCCCCGCGTTCTCCTGCCTGCCGCCGCTCTCGGGTTCCAAGTCCTTCGCCAAGTCGCCGATCGCTCAGGGCGAGACGACCACCCTGACGATCACGATCAACAACACCAACCTCGCCCCCACCACCGGCATCACCGGGGCGGCGCTGACCGACAACCTGCCCTCCAACATCCGCATCGCACCGACGGGCACGGCGACGACGACGTGTACCGCCGCAACACTCACGGCGCCTCCCGGCCGGACGACCGTCAGCCTGAGCGGTGCTTCGATCCCCGCGGCCACCGGGCCGAACGGGGCGATCGTGCCGGGAAGCTGCACCATCACCGTGCCGGTGATCGGCGTCACACCCGGCGCCCAGACCAACACGATCGAGCCGGGGGCTCTCTCCGCGAACATCGTGGGCGAGACGGCGAACTCGTTCTCCGCACCGATCGAGGTGCTTCCCCCGGCGATGCAGATCGCGAAGTCGAACGACGACGCCGACGGGATCGTCGACGGCGGACAGACGCTGACCTACTCGCTCACGCTGACCAACGCCGGGACGATCCCGCAGACGGGCGTCACCGTCGACGACGTGCTCCCCGCGGGCGTCACCTATGTGCCCGGGTCCACCGTCGCCACGCAGGGCACCACTGTGCGCGACAATGCGCCGGGCGGGACCAACCCCGACCTCGTCGGCGGCGATCCCGTCGCCGGGTCGCTCGTCGGACCGACGGATCCGTTCACGATCCCTCCGGGTGAATCGCTCGTGGTCACCTACCAGGTGACCGTGGACACCCCCGCGCCGGAGACGATCGACTCGTACGCCAACACCGCCAGCGCCAGCTCCGCCCAGGAGCCGACGCCGATCAGCACGACCGACACCGTGCAGGCCCTGTCCACCCTCGATCTCGTGAAGTCCGCGGGCACCCCGGTCGACGTCAACGGCAACGGGACCACCGACACCGGCGACACCATCGCCTACACCTTCACCGTCACGAACACCGGTAACACCACCATCGCGAACATCGCCGTCACCGACCCGAAGCTCGGCGCGATCACGTGCGACGCCACGACCCTGGCGCCCGACGCCGTGGCCACCTGTACCGCGCCGCCCTACGTCATCACCCAGGCGGAGACCGATGCCGGCGCCGTCGACAACAGCGCCACCGCGGCGGGCACAGACCCCAGCGGCGACCCCATCGCCTCGAACGAGTCGACCACCTCGACACCCACCGACCAGGCCCCGGCACTGCTGTTCGACAAGACGGCCGCCGCCCCGGTGGATGTGAATGCGAACGGCATCACCGACGCGGGCGACACCATCGCCTACACGTTCAGCGTCGCCAACACGGGCAACGTCACGATGAGTGGCATCACCGTCACCGACCCGAAGATCGGCGCGGTGACCTGCGACGTGACCACCCTGGCTCCCGGTGAGGTCGCGAGCTGCACCGCGCCCGCTTACACGATCACTGCCGCGGACCAGGACGCGGGCGAGGTCGCGAACACCGCGAGTGCCACCGGCACCGATCCCGGCGGCACCACCGTCCCGTCGAACGACGACAGCACCACCACTCCGGTGGTCGCACCCGCACCGGCCCTCGAGATCGACAAGACCGCGGGAACGCCCGTGGACGTCAACGGGAACGGCTCGACGGACGTCGGCGACACCATCGCGTACACGTTCACGGTGACCAACACCGGCAACGTCACCGTGTCGGACATCGCCGTGAACGACCCCAAGGTCGGCACGGTGACCTGTGATGTCACGGCGCTCGGGCCGACGGGAGTCGCGACCTGCACGGCCGCCCCGTACGTGATCACCCAGGCCGACATGGACAACGGCTCGGTGGACAACTCCGCCACCGCGAACGGCACGGACCCGACGGGAGGCCCGGTCGTGACCACCCCCGACACCACGACCACCCCCACCGACCAGGCGCCGGCGCTGTCGTTCGACAAGACCGCAGGCACCCCCGTGGATGTGAACGCCAACGGCATCACGGACGAGGGCGACACCATCGCGTACACCTTCACCGTCACCAACACCGGCAACGTCACGGTGGCGGGCATCGCGGTCACGGATGCCCTCGTCGGCGCCGTCACGTGTGACGTCACCACGCTGGCTCCCGGAGCGGTGGCGAGCTGCACCGCGGCACCGTACACGATCACCGCCGCGGACGAGACGGCGGGTGAGGTGGCGAACAGCGCCTCGGCCGCAGGCACGGACCCGGGCGGTGACGCCGTCCCGTCGAACACCGACACGACGACGACGCCGGTCGTCGCCTCGGCACCGAGTCTCACGATCGACAAGGCAGCGGGTGCTCCGGTCGACGTCAACGGCAACGGGGTGACCGACGCCGGCGACACGATCGCCTACACCTTCACCGTGACCAACACCGGCAACGTGCCGCTCGCCGATGTCGCGGTGGACGACCCGAAGGCCGGCGCGGTCACCTGTGATGCGACCACCCTCGCTCCCGGTGCGGTCGCGAGCTGCACCGCCGCGACGTACACGATCACGCAGGCCGACGTCGACAACGGCTCGGTCGACAACTCCGCCACCGCCACGGGTACCCCGCCCGGAGAACCCGCGATCACCTCCGACCCCGACACCACGAGCACCCCGACCGACCAGACCGCGTCGCTCGTGCTGGACAAGACCGCGGGCACACCGGTCGACGTGAATGCGGACGGCCTGACCGACGAGGGCGACACCATCGCGTACACGTTCACCGTCACGAACACCGGCACCGTCACACTGACCGACGTAGCCGTCGACGACCCGAAGGTGGGCACCGTCACGTGTGATGTCACGACTCTCGCTCCCGGGGCCGTGGCCACCTGCACGGCAGCGCCCTACACGATCACCGCAGCGGACGAGACCGCGGGCGAGGTGGCGAACACCGCGACCGCCGCGGCCACCGACCCCGGCGGCGACCCCGCCCCCACCGCCGACGACAGCACCACGACCCCGGTCGTCGCCTCGGCCGCGGCTCTCACGATCGACAAGGTCGCGGGCGCCCCGGTGGACGTCGACGGCAACGGCATCACGAACGCCGGTGACACGATCGCGTACACGTTCATGGTGACCAACACCGGCAATGTGGCGGTGTCGGAGATCACGGTGGACGACCCGAAGGTCGGCGCGGTGACGTGTGATGTGACCACCCTGGCCCCCGGTGCGGTCGCGAACTGCACCGCGGCGCCGTACGTGATCACCGCTGCCGATGAGACCGCGGGCGAGGTCGCGAACACCGCGACCGCCGCGGGCACGGACCCGGACGGCGACTCGGTCGCCTCCGACCCCGACAGCACGACCACTCCGGTCGTCACGCCGGCGCCGGCGCTGTCGTTTGAGAAGACGGCGGGGACGCCGGTGGATGTGAATGCGAACGGCATCACGGATGAGGGTGACACGATCGGGTACACGTTCACGGTGACGAACACCGGCAACGTGACGGTGACGGATGTCGCTGTGGATGACCCGAAGGTGGGTGCGGTGACGTGTGATGTGACGACGCTCGCGCCGGGTGAGGTCGCTTCGTGTGCGTCGGCGCCGTATACGGTGACGGCGGCGGATGAGGCTGCGGGTGAGGTGGCGAACACGGCGACGGCGTCGGGGACGGCTCCGAACGGTGACCCTGTTCCGTCCGACCCGGATTCGACGACGACGCCGTCGGAGGCGTCGGCTCCGAGTTCGACGATCGAGAAGACCGCGGGTGCCCCGGTGGATGTGAATGGCAACGGGGTGACCGATGTGGGCGACACGATCGCGTACACGTTCACAGTGACCAATACCGGCAACGTCCCGCTCGCCGATGTGACGGTGAACGACCCGAAGGTCGGCGCCGTGACGTGTGATGTCACCACGCTCGCCCCCGGTGGAGTCGCGAACTGCACGGCGGCACCGTATGTGATCACGCAGGCCGACGTGGACAACGGCTCCGTCGACAACTCGGCCACGGCCACGGGCACCCCACCCGGAGAGGACCCGGTTCCGTCTGAGCCCGACACGACGACCACCCCCACCGACCAGACCCCGGCGCTCGAGCTGGACAAGGTGGCGGGCACGCCGGTCGACGTGAACGGGGACGGCCTCACCAACGCCGGGGACACGATCGACTACACCTTCACCGTGACCAACACCGGCAACGTGACCCTGACCGATGTCGCGGTCGCTGATCCGAAGGTCGGCACGGTGACCTGCGATGTGACGACCCTGGCACCGGGCGCGGTCGCCACCTGCACCGCCCCGGCGTACACCGTCACCACGGACGACGAGGCCGCCGGCGAGGTCGCGAACACCGCGACCGCCTCGGCGACAGACCCCGCGGGCGACCCGGCACCCACCGACGACGACAGCACCACCACCCCGGCCGTCCCGGCCGCGCCGGCGCTGTCGTTCGAGAAGACCGCGGGTGCTCCGGTGGACGTGAACGCGAACGGCATCACGGATGCGGGCGACACGATCGACTACACGTTCACGGTGACCAACACCGGCAACGTGACCCTGACCGACATCACCGTGAGTGACCCGAAGGCGGGGACCGTCACCTGCGATGTCACAAACCTGGCGCCCGGGGCCGTCGCGAGCTGCTCGGCGGCGACCTACACGGTCACGGCCGAGGATGAGGCGGCGGGCGAGGTCGCGAATACCGCTACCGCCACGGGGACGGAGCCCGGCGGTGACCCGGTCCCGTCCGACCCGGATTC
>NZ_SSDO01000302.1:0-562 GCF_004794395.1 Microbacterium sp. K41
AGTCCTGGGTGCCGACGCGGTGCGCGCCGCCGGGCTCCGGCCCCGCGTGCTCTCCACCCCCGCGTTGGCCGTCCGGACCGAGGCCGCCGACACGTCCCGGGCGGTCGCGGCCCTCGCGGCGGACGGGGTCGAGCTGATCCTCGTCGTCGGGGGTGACGGCACACTGCGCGATGCGGTCGCGGGGCTCGACCTCGCTGCGGCGCTCACAACTCCGGAGAAAACTGACGGTCGCGCGACCGTGGCTCCCGCTCCCGGCCGGACCTCGACCGAACTCCGCAGTCGCGCGGGCACCCCGGCCGTGCTCGGGGTGCCCGCGGGCGTGAAGATGTACTCGCCCGTGTTCGCGGTGAGTCCGCGCGCGGCCGGAGCCCTCGCGGCCGACTGGATCGACCACGGCGGGCTCCCGACGGCGGAGCGCGAGGTGCTCGACATCGACGAGGCCGCGATGCGCCGGGCCAGGGTCGAGCCGACGCTGTACGGACTCGTGCGGGTGCCCGTGCACGCGGGTCGCACGCAGGCGCGCAAGGCCCCGACCCCCGCGACCGAGGCCGCCGCCGTCGAG
>NZ_SSDO01000303.1:0-3493 GCF_004794395.1 Microbacterium sp. K41
GCACCGCCGGCACCTGCGCGACCGCGACGGGCCGCGGCATCGCGTCGGCCGCCGACGAGGGGAGCACGGGCGTCGAGGCGATCGAGAACAGCACGCCGAGCGCGGCGACGGCCAGCCCCACGGGCAGCGCGGGACCGGAGATCGGGGAGCGCGGAGCCGCATGCTGGGCAAGCGGCGGAACGGTCATTGCCTCATTCTCTCATTCGAAGATCTCTGCGATGCCCGCTTGTGCTTTCTTCGTCTTTCTGTTCGAATGAGGGGATGCGGTGGCAGGGGCAGAAGCTGGGCGACGTCGACGAGGCGGCGCTGCCCGGGCTGGAGGAGCGCCGCGGCGTGCTGCGCACCGTGAAGACCCCGGCGTTCGAGGGCATGACCTTCCATGAGGTGCTGTCGAAGTCGGCTCTCAACCACGTGCCCGGCGCCTCGCGCATGCCGTTCGCCTGGACCATCAACCCCTACCGCGGCTGCTCTCATGCCTGCACGTACTGTTTCGCCCGCGGCACGCACGAGTACCTCGACCTCGACGGCGGCGCCGACTTCGACTCGCAGATCGTGGTCAAGGTCAACGTGGTCGAGGTGCTGGAGCGAGAGCTGCGGCGGGGCAGCTGGAACCACGAGACCGTGGCGCTCGGCACGAACACCGATCCGTACCAGCGCGCGGAGGGCCGCTACGCTCTCATGCCCGGCATCATCCAGGCGCTCGCGACCTCGGGCACGCCGATCTCGATCCTCACCAAGGGCACGCTGATCCGCCGCGACATCCCCCTGCTGGTGAAGGCGGCCGAGCGGGTGCCGGTCGACGTGCAGATGTCGATCGCGATGTACGACGACGCCCTGCAGAAGGCGATCGAGCCGGGAGCGCCCACCACCCAGGCGCGGCTCGACACGGTGCGCGCCCTGGCCGATGCCGGGTTCCCCGTGACCGTGTTCCTCATGCCGATCCTGCCGCACCTCACCGACTCGGTGGAGTCGATCGACACCGGCCTCCGCCGCATCAAGGAGTCGGGGGCACGCACCGTCATCTACGGGGCGCTGCATCTGCGGCCGGGGGTCAAGCCGTGGTTCTTCGAGTGGCTCGAGCGCACGCGCCCCGACCTCGTGTCGTCGTACCGCGGGCTGTACCCCGGCGCGTCGGTCGAAGCCCCCAAGCCCTACCGCCAGTGGCTGGCACGGCGGGTGCGACCGCTCATCCGCCTGCACGGCCTCGACGCCCGGCACGAAGACGACTACCCCCGCCGCGGGTTCCGGCCGGGGCAGGGGCACACCGCGTCGAGCACGCCACCGGCCGGCACGGTCGCCTTCCGACAGACCGGGCCCGCCGCGACACCCCCGCAGCCGATGCTGTTCTGAGCCGTCCGGTCGGGAGGGCCTCCGGGGCCGCGTAGGCTCGGGGATCATGGCGATCGGTTCCACCCTCCACACGTTCGACGTGCAGCTCGCCGACACCGATCGCGGGGTCTACGACGACTACTCGCTGCGGGTGGCGCGGCACCCCTCCGAGACCGACGCCTACATGCTCACGCGGGTGCTGGCGTACGGGCTCGAGTTCGGCGAGGGCATCGCGTTCGGCGGCAGCGTGTCCGACACCGAGGAGCCCGCGGTGCTCGTGCGCGACCTCACCGGGCGGATCGTCACCTGGATCGAGGTCGGCGCGCCCGACGCGGAGCGCCTGCACCACGCCAGCCGTCTCGCCGAGCGCACCGTGGTGTACACGCACCGCGACCCCGCGAAGGTGATGGCGCCGTGGGCGGACAAACGCATCCACCGCGCCGAGGACATCCGCGTCCACAGCTTCGACCCCGGGTTCATCGACACCGTGACGCCGCACCTGGAGCGCCGCAACACCCTGACCCTCACCGTGACGGAGCGCGTGCTCTACCTCGACCTCAACGGCACGAGCCTGGTGACCGCGCTGCACGAGCACGAGCTCGGCTGACACCCCGGGTGATGCCGGGGTGCGAAGCGCGGAAAGGCCCCGGAGACCGAGGTCTCCGGGGCCTTTCCGATCCGAAGGCGATCAGGCGGTGAGGTCGGCCGTCGACGGCTGACGCCCGGCGATCTCCTCGATCACGTCGTCGTCCAGGCGGGCGTTCTCGAACGGCGCCTCGATCTCGGCACGCTCCAGCAGCTCGTTCATGCGACGCTGGCGCTGACGCGTGATCAGCGTCACCACGCGACCCGAGCGACCGGCGCGGCCCGTGCGACCCGACCGGTGCAGGTAGGTCTTGTACTCGTCGGGGGCGTCGGCCTGCACGACCAGGTCGATGTCGTCGACGTGGATGCCGCGCGCCGCGACGTCGGTCGCCACGAGCACGTTCACGCGACCCGAGGTGAGCTTCTCCAGGTTGCGCGTGCGCTTGGCCTGGTTCAGGTCGCCGTGCAGCGACACCGCGGGGATGCCGGCGTCGTCGAACTGCTCCGCCAGCATCTCGGCGTAGGCGCGGGTGCGGGCGAACACGAGCGTCTTGCCCTCGCGGTCGACGAGCGACGTGAGGATGTCGGCCTTGTCGCGGTGCTCGATCACCAGCACCCGGTGCTCGATCGTGCTCGACTCCTGGTCCTCCCCGGCGACCTCGTACACGGCCGGGTCCACGAGGAACTCGTCGACGAGCGCGGCGACCTCGCGGTCGAGCGTCGCAGAGAACAGCAGCTTCTGGCTGCCCTCGGCAGTGCGGCGGAGGATGCGCTGCACGGGCTCGACGAACCCGAGCTCGCACATGTGGTCGGCCTCGTCCAGCACCGCGATGCGGCAGTCGGACAGGTCGAGCTTGCCCTGGTTCATCAGGTCCTCGACGCGTCCGGGCGTGCCGATCACGATGTCGACGCCCTTCTTCAGCGCACCCACCTGGCGGCCCTGCGGCACACCGCCGTAGATCTGCGTGGTGAACAGTCCGACGCTGCGGGCGATCGGCTGGATCGTGCGGTCGATCTGCAGCGCGAGCTCGCGCGTCGGGGCGAGGATGATCGCGCGCGGGGCACGACCGAACTCGCGGCGCTTGCCCGCCTGCGACTGGAGCACGCGCTCCACGAGCGGCGCGCCGAACGCGATGGTCTTGCCGGAGCCGGTGCGACCGCGGGCGAGCACGTCGCGCCCCTCCAGCACGGCCGGGATGCTGGCCGCCTGGATCGGGAAAGGCGTCTCGGCGCCGAGGTTCTTCAGCGTCTCGGTGATGTTCGAGCCGAGCCCGAGGTCGGCGAAGGTCACGTTCTCGACCTCGACGGCCTGCACGGCCTGCGCTTCGAGGCGCTCGTGCACCACGTCGGCGCCCGGGGTGAAGGCGTCCTTGGGCTTGGCGTTCCAGTCGCTGCGGCTGGGGCGCTCCTCCCGACGCGGACGCTCGGTGCGGTAGGCGCCACCGGTCGAGGCGCGGGGACGCTCCCGCTCCCCGTCGAACGCGCGCTGCGTGCGGTCGCGGTCGAAGGCCCGGCGGGCGCGGTCGGCGTCGTACGAGCGCTCGGGGCGCGAGGGACCGCGGTCGTTCGAGCGGCCCCG
>NZ_SSDO01000030.1:0-337 GCF_004794395.1 Microbacterium sp. K41
CGGCGGCTCCCCCGTGCCGCGG
This sequence comes from Microbacterium sp. K41, assembly GCF_004794395.1. Classification (NCBI taxonomy): domain Bacteria; kingdom Bacillati; phylum Actinomycetota; class Actinomycetes; order Micrococcales; family Microbacteriaceae; genus Microbacterium; species Microbacterium sp. K41. Next base: position 23 of record NZ_SSDO01000030.1, read on the forward strand.
GCGCCGCGGTCGTCGCGGTCGCCGCGGTCGCCGCATGATGGCGCCGCACGGGACCTGACATGCGGATCGTCGATGCCCACGTGCACGTCTGGGATGTGGACGCCGTGCCGATCCCCTGGTTCCGCGACGACCTCGACCTGCCGCGGCACGCCTCCGCCGTCGGGCTCGGACGGGAGTTGACGGCGGCCGGTGTCGCCTCCGCAATCGCGGTGCAGGCCGCGGACTCCGTGGCGGAGGCGGAGTGGCTGACCGCGACCGCCGCGCGCGACCCGTTCCTGCGGCGCGTGGTGCTGCAGTACTCCCCCGCGCCCGGAC
>NZ_SSDO01000304.1:0-8164 GCF_004794395.1 Microbacterium sp. K41
CTCCCGCCCAGCCCCAGGCTCCGGCCGCGGCCCCTGCACCTGCTGCCCCTGCTCCGGCGCAGGCCGCACCGGCTCCCGCAGCGACCGAGGCGCCCGCTCCGAAGCTCTCGCTGCCGACGGAGAACGACAACCTCTACGTCACCCCGCTGGTGCGCCGTCTGGCCGCACAGCAGGGCGTGGATCTCGCTTCCGTGACGGGTACCGGTGTCGGCGGGCGCATCCGCAAGGAGGATGTGCTCAAGGCTGCCGAGTCCGCATCGCAGGCTCCGGCCGCCACGAATGCGGCTCCGGCTCCCGCACCGCTCGAGGTCTCCCCGCTGCGGGGTACGACCCAGCCGATGTCGCGTCTGCGCAAGGTACTCGCCAAGCGCGCGGTCGAGTCCATGCAGCAGACGGCGCAGCTCACCACGGTTGTGGAGGTCGACGTCACCGCGCTGGCGGAGTACCGCGACAGCGTCAAGGGCTCGTTCCTCGAGAAGACCGGCGACAAGCTCTCGTTCCTGCCGTTCTTCGCGCTGGCCGCCGCCGAGGCGCTGCAGGCCTTCCCGATCGTGAACGCGACGGTCGACGGTGAGCAGATCGTCTACCCGGCCACCGAGAACGTCTCGATCGCGGTCGACACCGAGCGCGGGCTGCTCACTCCGGTGCTGCGCGACGCCGCGTCGAAGAACATCGCTCAGATCGCTCACGAGATCGCCGACCTCGCGGCCCGCACGCGCGACAACAAGCTGAAGCCGGACGAGCTGGCCGGCGGGACCTTCACGCTGACCAACACCGGTTCCCGCGGTGCGCTGTTCGACACGCCCGTCGTGTTCCTTCCGCAGTCCGCCATCCTCGGCACCGGCACGGTCGTCAAGCGTCCGGGTCTCGTCAAGGTCGGCGGAACCGACGCGATCGCGGTCCGTTCGTATGTGTACCTCGCTCTGTCGTACGATCACCGCATCATCGACGGTGCCGACGCGGCGCGCTTCCTCGGTGCGGTGAAGGCGCGCCTCGAAGCGGCGCAGTTCGCCCCGCAGCTGGGCGCCTGACCGAACGATCATTCTGGCTGGTCCGCGACGTCGTACACGTCGCGGACCAGCCATTTGTCGTCCTGCCGCACGAGTACGACCATCGCGGTGGGACTCGCGGCGTCCGCCTCCGCCGGCCGAGCGACGCGGGTGACCGCGACGTCGCCGTACTCGTCGACCAGCTCGACCGTGAGCTCACCGCTGAGCGCGCGCACGGCGTCGACGGTTCCTGCGGAACCGGGCGCGATCGCGGCGACGCACTCCGCGTCCCCGGCGGAGTGACAGGCCTCAGCGGCGGAGACGAGCGTCGGGACGGCGGCGGCGGGGTCGCCCGCGTCCGCGACGCGCGGCGTGGGGGCAGCAGACGCGTGCTCGGCTCCTGTCGTCGATGACCCGCCTTTCGCCCGACCATCCCCGGTCGACGTCGGCGTCGGCGCCGTCCCCGCCGCGGTGGAGGCACCTCGGGCGTCGCTCCCGCCGTCGCCGCTCGGCCACATCAGCCCGCCCACGAGCACGACGGCCGCACCCGCTGCCGCGATCAACAGCAGTCGGCGACGAGGTGCGCGGGGAGCCGCGGCCCGATCCCGCCCCCTACCGCTCGTCGCCCGCCGCACGCGGACGGCCTCCCTGGCGTCGGCGATCCGCGACGCGATGTTCTCCCACAGCATCCGCACGGCGCTGCGGACTCTCGCCCGGGTGGTCCGTGGGGTACGGACCGCGGACCTCCGCGTCGCGAGGCTCCTCCGCGTCGGGGCGACCCCGCCCACAGCGGGCTCGACGACGCGGGAGAGGTCTCGCGCCCGCACCGGCTTCGTCGTCTGATGCTCCAGGGGACGTGGGGACACGAGGGCGAGAAGCTCGCACTCCCACTCGTCGAGAAGCCGCCGCGGAACCCGGGGGTGCTCCAGTCGTTCGCGCAGTCCATCCCCCACCCGGTCCAGAACACGCCTCAGCGCTCGATCGGTCTCGCAGTCCCTGAGCGTCTCGACGATCGTCGCCGCTGCGGACCGGATCCCGCTCCCCTCACCGATGACGAACAGGGGTCGCCCGCCGTCGGTGAGCCACCACGTACCCTCGACGCCGCTGCCCATGCGCGCCAGTTCACCGATGCCGCGCAGCAGACTCACCGCCACCGTGCACACCTCACCCTGACGCAACCGCTGCCCCGAGGCGGACCGTCGGTCGATGAACGCCTGCAACCGATCGGTGCACCAGGGCAGCAGCACATCGTGGCCGTCCGCACGTCGGACGATGTCCAGCGGTCCGGCGACGTGCTGTGCGCCCGCGAAGTGCCAGCCCGCCCATCCCGCGAGCTCCTCGCTCGGACACCGCACCGCCACGCCGTCGCCGCTGGTGACGAGCGCCCCCGCGAAGGGGGTGTCCGGCGACGACAGCATCCGCAGCGTGCGGTGCGCTCGTGCCAGCAGGGGCGGTGGGGCCGTCTCGATCGTCTGGGCGTCGGTCATGCGCCCATCTCACCCGAGGGATCGTGCGCCCGGAGCCATCCACGGCGTGAGCGGAAAGGTCCGCCGGCTGCGGCTGGCTGTGCAGAGCGAGTCCTCGTGCTGCTCCGCTCCGCGCGAACGACGACATCGTCAGGGTCTGGGACTCGGTAGGCTGGATGTCATGGCAAAGCGTGCTCCCGAACCCGAGAAGCGTCCTGGGTTCTTCTCCCAGATCAAGTCCCTCTTCCGGTTCACGCGCGAGGCCTACCCGTGGCTCCCCTGGGCGCAGGCCGGCATCCTCGTCGGCGGCATCCTGCTCGGCCTCGTCGCCGGCTACCTCATCCCGCCGTTCCAGGTGTGGACGCTCGTGCTCTGGGGCATCACCGGCCTCATGCTGGGCGTGCTCGGCGCGCTGTTCCTCATGACGCGACTGTCGACCTCGGCGATGTACACCAAGATCGACGGCATGCCCGGCGCGACCGGTCACGTGCTGAGCACCAGTCTCGGGCGTCGCTGGCAGGCATCGGAGACCCCGGTGGGGATCAACCCGAAGACCCAGGAGGCCGTGTACCGCACGATCGGTCGCGGCGGCATCGTGGTGGTCGGCGAAGGTGCCCGCGGCCGCCTCACGCGCCTGGTCAACGAGGAGCGGAGCAAGGCGCAGCGCGTCGCGCACGGTGTCCCCGTGACCGTGCTCTACGTCGGGCACGGCGAGGACGAGGTACCCATCGCCGACCTCGCCAAGACCATCAAGAAGCTTCCCAAGGCCATCGACAAGGCCACCATGGCCGCGGTGATCCGTCGCGTCGACTCCGTGTCGCAGTCGCTCTCGTCGCTGCCGATCCCGAAGGGCATCGACCCCACCAAGGTGCGCCCGCAGCGTCCGCGCTGACCCGCACACCGCACGATCGACGCGCGGCCGTCCTCCTCGGAGGGCGGCCGCGCGTCGTCACTCCGACAGCGGCTGCTTCGGCAGGCGCCGCACCTTCGCCCGGCGACGACGACGCTCCGGGATCATCGAGCGCATCTCTTCGAGCTTGCCGAAGCAGAACAACCGGTCGTCCGCCTCCAGCACGACGTGCTTGCGCGGGTTCGGGATCACGCTCACCCCGCGGTGCAACGTGAGCACGGTGATGTCACGCTCCCACAGTCCGGCTTCACCCAGGGTCTTCCCCACCAGGTCGGCGGCGCCGTGCACCATCAGCTCCGCCACGCCGTACCCCGTCGACACCGTCAGGCGCTGTCGCACGTCGATCTCGGGGAACGCCACCTGCCCGGCGATGTAGTCGATGATGGCGCCGGCGACGTCGAGCTTCGTGGCCGTCTCGATGCCCTGCAGTCCCGGCGAGGAGTTCACCTCCATGACGAGCGGTCCCTCGTCGCCCTCGAGCATGTCCACTCCCGCCACCCGCAGCCCCATGATCTGCGCCGAACGGACGGCCGCCCGCTCGTACACCGGGTCGAGCTCGATCGCCTCCACCGATCCGCCGCGGTGCACGTTCGAGCGGAATTCGTCGCCGGCCGCCGACCGCCGCATCGCCGCGACGACGCGGTCGCCCACGACCAGCGCACGGATGTCGCGCCCACGACTCTCGGAGATGAACTTCTGGATGAGCACGTTCTGCTTCGTGGAGTGCAGGGTCTCGATGATCGCCTCGGCGACCTTGACCTGTGGGGCGAGGATCACGCCGATCCCCTGCGTGCCCTCGAGCAGCTTGATCACGACCGGGGCACCGCCGACGCGCTCGATCGCCGGGCGCACATCGGCGCGGTTGCGCACGAAAGCGGTGGGCGGCATCGCGATGTTGTGCCGGGAGAGGATCTGGTTGGCGCGGAGCTTGTCGCGCGCGCTCGAGATGCCGTTGGCGGTGTTCGGGGTGTACACGTCCATCTGCTCGAACTGGCGGACCACCGCCGTACCGAAGTAGGTGATCGAGTTCCCGATGCGCGGCAGGATCGCGTCGTAGTCGCTCAGCTGGCGTCCCCGGTAGTGCAGGTCGGGTTCATCGGAGGTGAGGTCGATCGCGAAGCGAAGGGTGTTCAGCACCTTGACGTTGTGCCCCCGCTGCAGCGCGGCGGCCCGGAGGCGCTGGGTGGAGTACGCCTGCGGCGCACGGGACAGCACTGCGATCTTCACGGGGGATTTCCTGCCAGGATGTATCAGGTGAGTAGGTCTACCCATTCAAACACCCTCACGGGGTGGCGAGAGTGGGTCAGCCTGCCCGATCTCGGCGTCGACTGGATCAAGGCGAAGATCGACACCGGCGCGCGCACCTCATCGCTGCACGCGTTCGACGTGCACGAGTTCGAGCGTGAGGGCGAGGCGTGGGTCCGCTTCCGGGTGAACCCGTGGCAGGACAGCCAGGACGACGCGGTCGTCGTCGAGTGCCCTGTGCACGATCGCCGCGCCGTGCGCAGCTCGTCCGGGCACGCGCAGGAGCGTCTGGTGGTGCAACTGATCATCCGCCTGGTCGACCGCGAGGTGCTGGCCGAGGTCACCCTCAGCAACCGGGACGAGATGGGGTTCCGCATGCTCATCGGTCGCGAGGCCCTGCGTCACGGCTACGTCGTGGACCCCGCGCGCTCGTTCCTCGGTGGAAGGGCACCGCGCGAGGCACGCCGCCGCAACCGGGGACGCGTCTGAGGCAAGCGGGCGACTCGACGCGGCTCAGGCGCGGATGAGGACGGTGCCGACCGCCTTGTCGTGCAGACCGCGCTGATCCGCATCCCAGACGACCGCCGGGATCACGACGAGCAGCAGCAGCGTGCGAACGACCGGCCGCCACAGCCCGATCCAGGCGCCGTCGAGACGCACCAGGCGCATGCCGAGGATGCGGTGACCCGGGCTACCCCCCGCGGTGGGGATGAACAGGATCTGCAGGACCGCGAACACCAGCAGCGGGGCGAACTGCGTCAGACCCGCCTCGGACGGCAGCGCGAACTGGTCGAACCCGAGGAAGCCGGTGGCGATGATCGTGGCGGCCGCATAGTCGATCACGAGAGCGCCGATGCGTCGTCCGGGACGGGCGATGCTTCCCGTTCCCGACTCCGGGAGTCCGAGTCGTTCACCGGGGTACCTGTTCACCGCATCCGTCACCACACCAGCCTACCGAGCCCTCGGAACCGCGCCTTCCGCCCTCACGCTGTAACACGCTCGAAACAAAGCGGATACCGTGGAGAAATCCCCCGTCCGTACTGTGCAGAGTGGCCCCGAAGCCATCGATCCGCATCACAGGAGTCGTTACATGTTCAAAGATTCGTCCGAGGTACTGGCCTACATCAAGGAGAACGACGTCAAATTCCTTGACATCCGGTTCACCGATCTCCCTGGCGTGCAGCAGCACTTCAACATCCCTGCGGCGACGGTCGACGAGGCCTTCTTCACGGACGGGCAGCTGTTCGACGGCTCCTCGATCCGCGGCTTCGCGAGCATCCACGAGTCGGACATGCAGCTCATCCCCGACGTGACGACGGCCTACATGGACCCGTTCCGCGAGGCGAGCACCCTCGTGATGATCTTCGACATCTACAACCCGCGCACCGGCGAGATCTACTCGAAGGACCCGCGTCAGGTCGCCAAGAAGGCCGAGAAGTACCTCGCGTCGACCGGCATCGCCGACACCGCGTACTTCGCGCCCGAGGCCGAGTTCTACATCTTCGACGACGTGCGCTACTCCGTCACGGCGGGCGAGAGCTTCTACAAGGTCGACTCCGAGGAGGCCGCGTGGAACACCGGTCGCGAGGAGGAGGGCGGCAACCTCGCCAACAAGACCCCGTACAAGGGCGGCTACTTCCCCGTGAGCCCGGTCGACAAGACGGCCGACCTGCGCGACGACATCACGCTCAAGCTGATCGAGGCCGGCTTCATCCTCGAGCGCTCGCACCACGAGGTCGGCACGGCGGGCCAGCAGGAGATCAACTACCGCTTCGACACGATGGTGCACTCGGCGGACGACATCCTGAAGTTCAAGTACATCGTGAAGAACACGGCCGAGGAGTGGGGCAAGGTCGCCACCTTCATGCCCAAGCCGCTCTACGGTGACAACGGCTCCGGCATGCACACGCACCAGTCGCTGTGGAACGACGGCAAGCCGCTGTTCTACGACGAGGCCGGCTACGGCCAGCTCAGCGACATCGCCCGCTGGTACATCGGCGGCATCCTGGCGCACGCTCCCGCGCTGCTCGCCTTCACGAACCCGACGCTGAACAGCTACCACCGTCTGGTGAAGGGCTTCGAGGCTCCGGTCAACCTGGTGTACTCGGCCGGCAACCGCTCCGCCGCGATCCGTATCCCGATCACGGGCTCCAACCCGAAGGCCAAGCGCATCGAGTTCCGCGCTCCCGACGCCTCCGGCAACCCGTACCTCGCCTTCGCGGCGCAGCTCATGGCGGGTCTCGACGGCATCAAGAACCGCATCGAGCCGCACGAGCCGGTCGACAAGGACCTCTACGAGCTTCCGCCCGAGGAGGCCAAGAACATCCCGCAGGTGCCGAACTCGCTGCTCGACTCGCTCGAGGCGCTCCGCAACGACCACCAGTTCCTCCTCGAGGGCGGCGTGTTCACCGAGGAGCTCATCGAGACCTGGATCTCCTACAAGTACGAGAACGAGATCCTGCCGATCGCGCAGCGTCCGCACCCGTTCGAGTACGAGCTGTACTTCGGGGTCTGACCCGCACCGCGAAGCGTCCGCCGGGATTCCTGGCGGGCGCTTCCGCGTGTCCGGGGGCCATTCCACACACCCTCTTGCAGGTCCCTGCCCCGGAGTCAAGCCCGAAGACGGGAATCGTGTAGCGCCCTAGCGTGAGAGAGTCGCCGGGCTACCCGACCCGGCGACGGGGAGGCTGCACCATGTGGACGCAGGAGGCGACGCCGACCGAGGCTCTGCTCGACAGCCGATACCGGCTGGGCGATGCCGTGGGCGTCGGCGGCATGGCGACCGTGTACCGCGCCGAGGACATCGCGCTGGAGCGCACGGTCGCGGTCAAGATCTTCCGCACCTCGGACGATGCCGTGACCTCGACGGACCGCGCGCACTCCGAGAAGGCGCTGCTCGCCTCCCTCAACCACCCCAACCTGGTCACGCTCCTCGACGCCCGCCTCGACCCCGGCCGGGCGATGTACCTGGTGATGGAGTTCGTTCCCGGCCCCACGCTCAGCAGCCGCCTCTCCCGCTCCGCCGTGACCCCCCAGGAGGTCGCGACCATCGGAGCCGACGTCGCCTCCGCCCTCCATGCCGCTCACGCGGCGGGCATCGTGCACCGTGACGTCAAGCCGTCCAACGTTCTCCTCACCCCGCCGGCGTCGGGCAGTGACCGGTGGACGGCGAAGCTCGCGGATTTCGGGATCGCGTGCATGATCGACACGTCGCGGGTCACCGCGCCGGGCATCGTCCTCGGCACCCTCACGTACATGGCGCCCGAGCAGCTGCGCAACGGCGAGGTACGGCCGTCGGTCGACATCTACGCGCTGGGCCTTGTGCTCCTGGAGGCACTGACCGGCACACCCGGCTTCGCGCCCACCCTGAGCGTCGAGACCGCCCTCGCCCGCCTGCACCTGGCGCCGGACGTTCCCGCGTCGCTCGGACAGGACTGGGGGCGGCTGCTCACCGCGATGACGAGCATCGACCCGGCCGAACGGCCGCACGCCGCCGAGGTCGCGGTCGAGCTGCGGCGGTTGAGCGAAGCACTCGCGGAGGCCGCCGAGCGCGC
>NZ_SSDO01000305.1:0-1672 GCF_004794395.1 Microbacterium sp. K41
GGACGGAGCGCGACGCACGGCCGACGTGTTCGAGATCGTGGAGCTGCGGGCGAAGGTCGAGGCGCTCGCTCACACGGATGCGGGCGCGGCCACGGCGGCGCAGGCTCGGCTCGACCGTCTGCTCGCCGCCGACCCGGCTCTCGGCCTCGTCGCGACCGCGCTCGTGCTGCAGTGGACGACCCGTCCGCTCTTCGGCCCCGGGCTGCTCCTCGGCGGGCTCGGGCCGTCGGTGGCTCCGGCGGCCGGGGTGACCCAGTTGCTCGGCTTGACCACCGGTTTCGCGAAGGTGCAGCCGGGGGAGCGCCTCCGGGGTCACGCCGATCCGGTGCGCGTGACGGCGGTCGCCCGGTCCGCGCCGCGGGCTCCTGCCGACCTCACCGCGGCGCTGCGCCGCCTTCCGGAGAGCGGCGGCGCCCAGGTGGCCGTCGAGCGTTACACGATGAAGGACGGTGCGACCCGCTACGTGGCGTATCTCTCCGGCACGCGGTCGGTGTCGCTCGCCCCGACCGGGACGGAGCCGTGGGACATGCGCTCGAACGTGCAGCTGTACGCCGGTACGCGGTCGGCGTCGTACCAGGCGACCCTCGATGCGCTCGCCGCGTCGGGGGCGCAGCCCGGGGATCGTGTGGGCGTCGTGGCGTACTCGCAGTCGGGCATGATCGCCGCGCACGTCGCGATGGAGAGCGACTTCGACGTGGAGCTGCAGATCACGGCAGGCAGTCCGTCGGAGCCGACGCTGGACGACGATCAGACGCTCGTGCAGCTGCGCCATGCCGACGATGTGGTCTCCCGGCTCGCGACGGGCGGCTCCGCCGAGGGTACGGGTTCGGCGGACAGCTTCACGGCCAGCAGGCTCGTCGAACCGCTGCCCGGCCCGGACGACCTGGGACTGGGGTCGCACGGGATCGAGGAGTACGAGGAGACCGCCCGCCTGGTGGACGCGTCGTCTGACCCGCGCGCCGAGGCCCTCGGCCGGTACTGGACCGAACTGGGCGAGGCCACCGAGGTGGAGCGTACGGAGTACCGTGCCGAACGCGTCGGATGAACTGCTGCGGTCCGCCACGGTGCGGCTAGGCGAACGCGAACGACTCCACGAGCGCGTACCCCTGGTCGTTCGACACCCGCACGGTGAAGTCCCTCTGCGGGGCGGGGTAGGGCAGGGCGCGCTCCTCGCCGGGCGCCAGCACCACGGTGTCCGTGGACTCGGGGCTGCCGTCGCTGCCCAGGTCGAACGCGATGGTCACGGTCATGGGCGCCGTCGAGTCGTTGCGCACGTGCACGGTCAGCACGCCGGAGCCGTCGTCCGGGTCGATCCGCGCGGTCAGTCCGAGCGGAGCGCAGTCGAGCTCCACGCGCTGCTGGAACCGGAGCCCCCCGTCGGTGCTCGCGCGGATCGTGTATCCGCCGTTGGGCACGAGCCCGAAGCCGAACGGGCGGGTCTCCCCCGGGGAGAGCAGGGGGCCGGGGCCCGCGTCCGGCTGAGCGCCGTCGGCGGTGAGCTCGAGGTACGTCTGGAGGGGATCCGCGGTGTCGTTGCGCAGCATGAGGGTGATGCGGTCGGCGGACTCGCACGCGGTCACGGTCCAGGCCGTCAGCTCCGGGGTCGCGCTCGCCGCGGCGACCGGGGCCGCGGCGACGGCCGCGACCACGGGAACACTCCAGGCCGCGGCCC
>NZ_SSDO01000306.1:0-13286 GCF_004794395.1 Microbacterium sp. K41
CCCGCGGTCACGCCGGTCGCAGAGCCGTCGGCGGGCGGGACCGTCCCGCGACCCCGCAGCGGCACCTCGCTCATCCGGCCGCGCAGCGCGTCGATCAGCAGCACCCGCCCGAGCAGGGGATCGCCGATGCCCGCGACGAGCTTGATCGCCTCCATCGCCAGCACGGATCCGACCTGCAGGCACAGCGCCCCGAGCACCCCGACGGCGGCGCACGACGGCAGCTCACCGACCTCCTCCGGCGGGTACAGATCGCCCAACACCACGGGTGCGACGTCGGCGGGCGGGTCCGACCAGAACACGGTGACCTGCGCGGCGAACTCCTGCACCACGCCCCACACGAGCGGAACGCCGAGGCGCTCGCACGCGGAGGCCACGAGCGCGCGGGTCTCGAAGGTGTCGGAGCCGTCGATCACGAGGTCGGCTCCGGCCAGGAGCTCCTCCGCGTTCTGCGTGGTGAGGCGGCGGCGCACGGGGCGGACGGTCGTCTCCGGGGACAGCTCGGCGGCGACCCGCACGGCGCTGTCCGCCTTGGGCGCCCCCACGTCGACGATCCGGTGCAGCACCTGACGCTGCAGGTTGGACAGCTCCACCACGTCGTCGTCGATCACCGTGAGCGTGCCGATCCCCGCCGCCGCGAGCGCCAGCACGACGGGCGACCCGAGTCCGCCTGCTCCCACGACGGCGATGTGCGCTGCCGCGAGCCGGCGCTGCCCGAGCTCGCCGAGGCCGGCCAGCACCAGGTGCCGCGCGGTCCTCGCGGCCTCGACAGGACGGAGCTCCGCGACGGGCTCGACCAGCGGAGGCAGGGGCATGGGCTCAGGCTACCCCGCGTCCTCCGACGGGCGGGCGTGGTTCACCCGGGGGAATTGTCCGGAGCGGTCGAGCGCCCTGCACCGTCGCCTCCGATCCGCACTTGCGGACTTTCTCCGGCGAAACCCCTGGATCTGCGGATCACACCGCTCTAGGCTCTCGGCCATGGTCAGCTATCGGATCGCGGAGGCCGCACGGCTGCTCGGCGTGAGCGACGACACGGTGCGCCGGTGGATCGACCAGGGGGCGCTCCCCGTGACCGACGACAGCCCCGCGCGCATTCCCGGCGACGCCCTCGCCCGCCACGCCGTCGACCTCGCCGCCACCCCGCCGACGCCGGGCGACGTGCTGTCCAGCGCCCGCAACCGGTTCACGGGCCTGGTGACCCGCGTGCAGATCGACGGCGTCATGGCCCAGGTCGACATCCAGGCCGGTCCGCACCGCTTCGTCTCCCTGCTGTCCGCCGAGGCCGCCACCGAGCTCGACCTGCAGCCCGGCTCGCTCGCGGTCGCCGTCATCAAGGCGACCACCGTGATCGTGGAGACTCCCCGATGAGGCGCGCCCCGGTGCTCGCGGCGAGCGCCCTCGCGGTCGCCCTCGCCCTGACCGGCTGCGCCGCCCCGGAGTCGACGTCGCCCTCCCCCACGTCGGCGGACGAGCTCACCGGCGAGGTCACCGTGTTCGCCGCCGCGTCGCTCCGCGCCGCGTTCGACGAGATCGCCGACGCCTTCCACGACGCGCACCCCGCCGTCACGGTCGCCCCCATCGTCTACGACGGGTCGAGCGTGCTGGTGACACAGCTCGCGGAGGGCGCGCACGCCGATGTCCTGGCCACCGCCGACGAGCGCACGATGAAGGAGGTCGTGGACGCCGGACTCGCCTCCGATCCGCGGCTCCTCGCCACCAACACCCTCGTCGTCGCCATGCCGGCGGGAAACCCCGGCGACGTCTCCGGCGTCGAAGATCTGGCCGACGTCACCACCGTGCTCTGCGCGCCCGAGGTGCCGTGCGGAGCGGCCTCGCAGACGCTGCTCGACGCGGCCGGCGTGACCGTGAGACCGGCCAGTCTCGAGCAGAACGTCACGGGAGTGCTGCAGAAGATCCTCGCGGGTGAGGCGGACGCGGGCCTGGTCTACGCGACCGACGTGATCGGAGAGGACGTCGAGAGCTTCTCGCCGCCGGGCACGGAGAAGGCGATGAACCGCTACCCGATCGTCGCACTCGGCGACGCCACCGCCGCGGGCGCGGCCTTCGCCGATTTCGTCCTCGGGCCAGAGGGACGACGGATCCTCGCCGATCACGGGTTCGGCGCCCCGTGACCTTGGCATCATGACGCCCCTGCGCCGCGCGGACACCGGAGCCGCACCACCGTTCCTCGTCATCGCGCCCGCCGTGCTCGGCATGCTCCTGCTGGCCCTGCCCCTGATCGCCCTGCTCGCCCGCGCCTCCTGGGGAACGCTGTGGGCCGACATCACCTCGCCCGTCGCGGTCGACGCCCTGCGTCTGTCGCTTGTGACCGGGCTCGCCGCCACCGCGCTGTGCCTCGTCCTGGGGCTCCCGCTCGCGCTGCTCATCGCCCGCTCCGGCCCGCGCACCTCCGCGATCCTGCGTGCCGTCGTCGCAGTGCCGCTCGTGCTGCCCCCGATGGTCGGCGGGGTCGCGCTGCTGTTCCTGCTGGGTCGCACGAGCCCACTCGGCCGTCTCGTCGCGGACTGGTTCGGCACCGGCATCCCGTTCACACCGGCCGCGGTCGTGCTCGCCCAGGCGTTCGTCGCGCTGCCGTTCCTCGTGCTCGCGGTCGAGGGCACCATCCGCAGCACCGGCAGCCGCTACGAACGCACGGCCGCGACCCTCGGCGCCTCCCCCGCCGTGGTGCTGTGGCGGGTGACACTGCCCCTTGCGACGCCCGGCATCGTCGCCGGCGTGATCCTGTGCTTCGCGCGGGCCATCGGCGAGTTCGGGGCCACCGCCCTGTTCGCCGGCAACGCCCCCGGGGTCACGCAGACCATGCCGCTCGCGATCTACACCGCGTTCAACGGCGCGGGGACCGGCCGGGAGACCGCCGTCGCCCTGTCGATCCTGCTGCTGGGCTGCGCGGTCCTCGTGCTGCTGCTCGTGCGGGCCTGGCGGCCGGGAGCCGTGCGATGACCGCGGGCGCGCACGCGGGGCGGCTCGACGCGCGGGTCGTGGTCCATCGCGCCCATCTCGACGTCGCGCTCGGTGTCGCTGCGGGCGAGTGCGTGGCGATCATGGGTCCGAGCGGCGCCGGCAAGACCACGATCCTCTCCGCGATCGCCGGTCTCCTCCGTATCGACGACGGTCACGTCGACCTCGACGGCGCACGCCTCTCGGGTGCCGCACCCCGCGCGGCTCGTGCCGTGCACGTGCCGCCGTCCCGTCGAGCCATCGGGCTCCTCGGGCAGGACGCGCTGCTGTTCCCGCACCTGACCGCGGCGGAGAACATCGCCTTCGCCGCCCGCCCCGCCGGCTCGAACCGGACGGCCGCCCGCGAGACCGCCGACGCCTGGATGACGCGCATCGGCCTTGACGGACTCGGCCCCCGGCGCCCCCACGAACTCTCCGGAGGTCAGCGCCAGCGTGTCGCCCTCGCCAGGGCTCTGGCGGCCCGCCCCCGGCTGCTGCTGCTGGACGAGCCGTTCACGTCGCTCGACGTGGAGGCCGCGGCCCAACTGCGCGCGGTCGTGCACGAGCAGCGCGGCAGCACCACGACCGTCCTCGTGTCGCACGGCATCGTCGACGCCCAGTCCCTCGCGACGCGCCTCGTCATCGTGCAGGACGGCCGCGTGGTGCAGGACGGCCCCGTGGCCGACGTGCTGTCCGTCCCCGCATCATCGTTCGTCGCCGCGGTCGCCGGATCCGCTCGCTGACTCCCCCCACCCCGAGCGCGACGCCGCCGTCCGCACGATGCGCCGCCCCACCCGACGACGGCGGTGTCAGGGCCGCCGCAGCCGTGCCGCGTCCGGTGTCGACACCGGGTCCCATCCGCGCTTCGGCGCCCGGGTGCCGCGCTGGTCGTCACGCGAGCGGTACACGATGTACGGACGGAACAGGTAGCCGACCGGTGCCGAGAACACGTGCACGAGCCGCGTGAACGGCCACAGCGCGAACAGCAGCGTCGCCGTGAACACGTGGAGCTGGAACAGCAGCGGCACGTCGACCATGAGATCGGGGCGCGGCTGCAGGATGATGAGCTGCCGGATCCACGGCGACACCGTCTCGCGGTAGTGGAATCCGCCGCCGAACACCTGGTAGACGACCGTCGCCGCGGTGCCGAACAGCAGCGTGGCGCCGAGGAAGACGTACATCACCTTGTCCATCACGGTCGTCGCGAGGAACACCGCGGCGACCGTGCGGCGCCGGTAGATGAGGATCGCGAGGCCCGCGAGGGTGAGGATCGCCGCCGCCGTCCCGAGCACCGTCGCGCCGACGTGGTACATCTCCTCGGTGATCCCGATCGCGTACAGCCACTCGCGCGGGATGAGCAGACCCACCACGTGCCCCGCGATCACCATCAGGATGCCCAGGTGGAACATGGGCGAGCCCCACCGCAGCAGGCGGTTCTCGTAGGTCTGCGACGATCGCGTCGTCCAGCCGAACTTGTCGTACTTGTAGCGCCAGATGTGGCCGAGGACGAACACCGCCGCGCACACGTAGGGCACGACCACCCACAGGATGATCTCCAGACTCATCGCGACTCCCTCGCTCGGAATGCGGGCATCGGCAGGCTCAGCCCCACGGTCTCGGCGGGCGGCCCCTCGTTCACCAGCGCCAGGACACGCTCCCGCGTCGCCTGGTCGACCTTCGGCAGCGAGAGCGTCACCGCCCTGACCACGTCCGCCCAGCGGCTTCCCCCGTCCTCCAGCGCGGCCCGCAGCACCTCGACGCCCTCGCGATGCGCCGACAGCAGAGCGTCTGCGACGGGGGACGCGGAGCGGGCGGAGAACTCCAGCACCGCCGGCAGGTAGTCCGGCAGCTCGGCGGCGTCGAACTCCCACCCTGCCGCGCGATACGCCTCCAGGAACGTGACGAGCGCCGTCCCGCGGCGCCGCGTGTCCCCGGTCGCGTAGTAGCTCAGGTACAGCGAGCACTTGCGCTTCAGGTCGAACGTCGTGACGTACTCGCGCTGCACCGCCGTCGGCCCGACCTCCACGGCTCCGTCGAGGAAACGGATCAGCGGCTCGGCGACCGGCTGCGGCAGTCCGGCGGCGTGCGCGCGCAGGGTCCCCGCACGGTCGAACCAGGGGGCATCGGGGTAGTCGAGCAGCAGGGACGCCAGCATGTGCACCGTGCGGCGCTGCGTGCCCGACAGGACAGCCGGCGTCAGCACCTCGGGCAATGGCCGCCGCGGGGTGACCCGCCCTCGCTCCCGCACCGGGAGGACGCTGCTCACTTCTCCGCCTCCGGCGGGAACAGCCCGCCCGGCCGACCGTTGCCGTCCCAGTTCAGCAGGTTCACCCGCCCGGGCGTCGACGGTCGATCCGCGGTCTGCCGATCCGCGAGCACGTGGAAGTTCTCCACCGCGACCGGCGTGGGATATCCGCTGTTCTCACCGAACGGGCCCGCACCGCCCATGCCGGGGCCGTCCTCGTAGTCGAGCGAGCAGGCCATCTCCTCCAGCTCGTGCGCCCGCTCGGCGTGCGCCGCCGGGATGACGTAGCGCTCCTCGTACTTCGCGATCGCGAGCAACCGGTACATCTCCTCGATCTCGGCCCCCGTCATGCCCACCGCGTGCGCGATGCGCTCGTCGCGCTCGTCGTCGAGGTTCACCCCGCGCATGTACGACCGCATCGCGGCGAGCTTGCGCAGCGACGCATCGACGGGCTGCACGTCGCCGGCCGTGAACATCTCCGCGAGGTAGCCGATCGGGATGCGGAGCTTGTCGATCGCGGCGAACAGCGTTCGCGCGTCCTCCCCGTCGTTGCCGGAGCCGGTGACCACGTCGACCACGGGCGACAGCGGCGGGATGTACCAGACCATCGGCATCGTGCGGTACTCGGGGTGCAGCGGCAGCGCCACCCGGTACTTCTGGATCAGCTTGTGGATGGGGCTGCGCTGCGCGGCCTCGATCCAGTCCTCGGGGATGCCGTCGCGGCGGGCGGCCTCGACCACCGCAGGGTCGTTCGGGTCGAGGATGATCGAGCGCTGCGCGTCCAGCAGCTCGTGCTCGTCCTCGACCGCGGCGGCCTCGGCGACCCGGTCCACGTCGTAGAGCACGAGCCCGAGATAGCGCAGTCGTCCGACGCAGGTCTCCGAGCAGACCGTCGGCAGCCCCACCTCGATGCGGGGATAGCACATGGTGCACTTCTCGGCCTTGCCGGTCTTGTGGTTGAAGTAGACCTTCTTGTACGGGCAGCCCGACACGCACATGCGCCATCCACGGCACGCATCCTGATCCACCAGCACGATGCCGTCCTCCTCGCGCTTGTACATCGCGCCCGAAGGACACGACGCCACGCAGGACGGGTTCAGGCAGTGCTCGCAGATGCGCGGCAGGTAGAACATGAAGGCCTTCTGGAACTCGGCCTCCACCTGCTCGCTCATCTTCTTCAGGATCGGGTCGTCGTGCATGGTCTCGAGCGAGCCGCCGAGATCGTCGTCCCAGTTGGCCGACCACGAGATCTTCATGTCCTTGCCCGTGATGAGGCTCTTCGGCCGGGCGACCGGCGTGTGCTCGCCGCTGGGCGCGTTGACGAGCATGTCGTAGTCGTAGGTCCACGGCTCGTAGTAGTCGTCCATGCCGGGCAGCTTCGGGTTGGAGAAGATGCGCATGAGCTTGGCGAGCCGGCCGCCGCTGCGCAGCCGGAGCCGACCGCGCTTGTCACGCACCCAGCCGCCGCCCCACTTCTCCTGGTCCTGGTAGCCGCGCGGGTACCCGACGCCCGGCCTGGTCTCCACGTTGTTGAACCACACGTATTCCATGCCCGTGCGGTTGGTCCACGCCTGCTTGCACGTGACCGAGCACGTGTGGCATCCGATGCACTTGTCGAGATTCATCACCATCGACATCTGAGCCATAACCTTCATCGGTACCGCACCTCCTGATCGCGGCGGCGGATCGTGGTGACCTCGTCGCGCTGGTTCCCCGTCGGACCCAGGTAGTTGAACGCCCAGGCGAGCTGCGCGTAGCCGCCGATGAGGTGGCTCGGCTTGAGCAGGATCCGCGTGAGCGAGTTGTGGATGCCACCGCGCTGGCCGCTGACCTCGGAGATCGGCACATCCACCGTGCGGTCCTTCGCGTGGTACATGTACACCGTTCCCTCCGGCATCCGGTGCGACACGTTCGCCCGAGCGACCACGACGCCGTTGCGGTTGTACGACTCGATCCAGTCGTTGTCGCGCACGCCGATCTTGGCCGCGTCCTGCGGGCTCATCCAGATCGTGGGCCCGCCGCGCGAGAGAGACAGCATGAACAGGTTGTCCTGGTACTCGGAGTGGATCGACCATTTGGAGTGCGGGGTCAGATACCGCACGTGCACCTCGGCGGCGCTGCTGGTGCCCGGCACCACGTCGTCGAACAGCCGGTGCATGTCGAGCGGGGGGCGGTAGATCGGCAGCGCCTCGCCGAGCTCGTCCATCCAGTCGTGGTCGAGGTAGAAGTGCTGGCGCCCGGTGAGCGTGTGCCACGGCTTGAGGTGCTCGACGTTGATCGCGAACGCGGTGTAGCGCCGTCCGCCGTGCTCCGATCCCGACCACTCGGGAGACGTGATCACGCTGCGCGGCTGCACCGACACGTCGTTGAAGGTGAGCTGCGTGCCCTCGTGCTCATCCGCGAGGAACGCCATCCGCTGACCGGTGTGCTCCTCGAGGGCGTGGAAGCCCTGCACCGCGAGTCGCCCGTTGCTCGTACCGGAGAACGCGAGGATCAGCTCGCACGCGCGGCGGTCGGTGTCGAGGCGCACGGACCCCGCGTACGGCCCGCTCTCCACGACACCGTTGACCCTCTTCAGCTTCTCGATCTCCGGCTCGGCGCGGTACGTGATGCCCTTCGTCGTCATGCCCAGCTTCTGTGTGAGCGGGCCGAGCGCCTTCCATCGCTCGTGCAGGTTCGGGTAGTCCCGCTCCACCACGGCGAGCTTCGGCATGGTCACTCCCGGGACCCGCGGCAGATCCTGCACCCGGCCGTGCGGCGTCGCCATCACATCCGGCGTATCGTGCTGCAGCGGCGTCGCGACGAGGTCCTTCCGCACACCGAGGTGCGTGCGGGCCATCGCACTGAACTTCTCGGCCAGCAACCCGAACACGTCGAAGTCGGTCTTCGTCTGCCAGGGGGGCGCGATCGCCGGGTTGAACGCGTGGATGAAGGGGTGCATGTCGGTCGAGGAGAGGTCGTGCTTCTCGTACCAGGTCGCCGCCGGCAGCACGATATCGCTGAACAGCGTCGTGCTGGTCATCCGGAAGTCGGCCGTCATCAGCAGGTCGAGCTTGCCCTCGGGAGCCCGGTCGCGCCACGTCATGGTCGCCGGGCGGGACCCGGGCGACGCCTCGGCGGCACGCACCGACGCGTCGGTGCCGAGCAGGTGCTTCAGGAAGTACTCGTTGCCCTTGCCGGACGAGCCGAGGATGTTCGCGCGCCACACCAGCACGATGCGGGGGAAGTTCTCCGGGGCGTCGGGATCCTCCACCGCGAACCGGAGGGACCCCTCGTTCAGGCTGTCGACGACGTGCTGCGCCGGCTCCTTGCCGAGCGCCTCGGCCTCGTCGCACAGGTCGAGCGGGTTGCGGTCGAACGTCGGGTAGCTCGGCATCCATCCGCGCTGCACCGACTCGACCAGGCAGTCGGCGGTCGTGCGCCCCGTGAAGCGCCCGGTGCCCAGTGGCGAGGCGAGCTGATCCGCCGGCAGCCCGTCGTAGCGCCACTGGTCCGTGGCGAGGTACCAGAAGGCGGTGCCGATCGTGTGCCGGGGAGGGCGGCCCCAGTCCGCGGCCGCGGCGTACTGCTGGTAGCCCGTGATCGGCCGCACCTTCTCCTGTCCCACGTAGTGCGCCCAACCGCCGCCGTTCACCCCCTGACAGCCGGTCATCGTCGTCAGCGCGAGGAACGTGCGGTAGATCGTGTCGGAATGGAACCAGTGGTTGGTCCCCGCGCCCATCAGGATCATCGACCGGCCGCCGGAGCGCTCGGCGTTGTCGGCGAACTCGCGCGCGATGCGCAGGGCCTGCGCGGCGGGCACCGAGGTGTGCTCCTCCTGCCACGCGGGGGTGCCCGGGGTGCTCGCGTCGTCGTAGCCGGACGGCCACTCGCCGGGAAGGCCGTCGCGGCCCACGCCGTACTGCGCGAGCATCAGGTCGAACACCGTGGTCACACGGCGCCCGGCGACCGTGCGCACGGGGACGCCGCGCACCACCACGCCCGAGCCGCCGGCGTGCTCCTGGCCGGGCTCGGGGTCGAGGTCGAACCGCGGCAGGCGCACCTCCGCCGCCTCGGTCCCTCCGGGGAGATCGGCGATCGACAGCGGCGGCACGACGTCGCCGAGGTCGAGATTCCACGCGCCCTTGTCCTCCGGGGAGAAGCGGTGCCCGAGCGATCCGTTCGGCACCACCGGCGTGTCGTCCGCGTCGAGCAGCACGGGCTTGAACTCGGCGCGCGCCTGCGCCGCTGTGTCGCCGTCGAGGTCGGACGCCGTGACGAACTTGCCGGGCACCAGCCCGCCGTCCCGCTCCTCCAGAGCCACCAGGAACGGGGCATCGGTGTAGCGGCGCATGTACTCCTCGAACCGCGGCGTGCGCTTGTCGACGAAGTGCTCGCGCAGGATGACATGACCCATGGCGAGGGCCAGCGCCGCATCGGTGCCCGGGTGCGGGGCGACCCACTCATCGGCGAACTTCGTGTTGTCGGTGTAGTCCGGCGACACGGTGACGACCTTCTGCCCGCGGTACCGCGCCTCGGCCATGAAGTGGGCGTCGGGCGTGCGCGTGACCGGGACGTTCGAGCCCCACATGATGAGGTAGCCCGCGTTCCACCAGTCCGCCGACTCCGGCACGTCGGTCTGGTCGCCGAACACCTGCGGGCTCGCGACCGGGAGGTCGGCGTACCAGTCGTAGAACGACAGCATCGTGCCGCCCAGCAGGTTCAGGAACCGGGAGCCGGCGCCGTGCGACACCATCGACATCGCGGGGATCGGCGAGAACCCGGCGATCCGATCCGGGCCGTGGGTCTTCACCGTGTGCACGTGCGCCGCGGCCGCGATCTCCATGACCTCGTCCCAGCTCGTGCGGATGAGACCGCCCTTGCCGCGCACGCGCTTGTACGACTGCGCTTTCTCCGGATCCTCCACGATCGATGCCCAGGCATCCACCGGGTCGGCGTGCACGGCACGGGCCTCGCGATAGAGCCGGGCCAGTGTGTCGCGGATGTACGGATAGCGCACGCGCGTCGGCGAGTAGGTGTACCAGCTGAACGCGGCACCACGCGGACAGCCGCGAGGCTCGTACTCGGGAGAGTCCGGGCCGATCGAGGGATAGTCGGTCTGCTGCGCCTCCCACGTGATGATGCCGTCCTTGACGTACACCTTCCACGAGCACGAACCGGTGCAGTTCACGCCGTGGGTGGAGCGGACGACCTTGTCGTGCGACCAGCGGTCGCGGTAGAACGCGTCACCCGACCGACCGCCCTCCAGGAACAGCGACCGCAGGTCGGGCGACACCTCACCCGGCCGGAGGAACCGACCCAGATTCAGCAGTCCGTCGGCGAGAGCGCCATCGGTCGCGGGCGGGCTGTCGGATCGGATGCCAGGGGTCACGGCTGCTCCTTCACGCGGCTTTTGACTCAGCATCCTCCCCCCGCCCACGAGGGCGCACAAGGGTACGCCGGGACAAATCACCCGGGCGGAATTAGCACGGGTGATGGCGCCTCCGCGGCCCAGCCGCGAAGCTACTCTCAACGCACGAAGGAGGCTCCACCCATGACTTCTGCTGCTCCCGCCCCGACCGCCGCCCCCGATCAGCTCCGCGGCGGGATGGTCCAGGTCATCCTCGCCACGCTCGCCTCCACCGCGGGCTTCTGGGCATGGATGGCCATCTCGCCACTGCAGAAGTCGTACGCCGAGCAGATGGGACTCGACGAGGGCCAGATCTCGCTCATGCTCGCGACCCCGGTGCTGGTCGGCGCCCTGGGCCGCATCGTGGTGGGCGCCATGACCGACCGCTTCGGCGGCCGCCGGATGTTCACGTTCGTTCTCCTGGCCTCGGTGCCCGCGGTGCTCCTCGTGGCGCTCGCGGGAGAGATCCGCAGCTTCCCGCTGCTGCTGATCGCCGGCTTCTACCTCGGCGTCGCCGGCACGATCTTCGCGGTCGGCATCCCGTTCTCCAGCGCGTGGTTCCCGCCGTCCCGTCGCGGCTTCGCGAACGGCGTCTTCGGCATGGGCATGATCGGCACGGCGATCTCGGCGTTCTTCACCCCGCGGCTGGCGGAGTCGATCGGCTACCTGCCCACCCATCTGCTCATCGCGGGCGTCCTCGGCGTGTTCGCCGTCGTGTCGTGGGTGCTGCTGCGGGACTCCCCCGTCTGGCGGCCCAACACCGAGCGATTCGTCCCGAAGGTGGTCGGCGCGCTCAAACTCGCCGTGACGTGGGAGATGGCGTTCCTCTACGGCATCGTGTTCGGCGGCTTCGTGGCGTTCTCGACCTTCCTGCCGAAGTACCTCACCACGATCTACCCCGACGACGTGGACGTGGTGGGAGCGGGCACCCGCACCGCCCTGTTCGCCGCCGCCGCCGTGGTCGCGCGCCCGATCGGCGGGGTGCTGGCCGACCGCTTCGGCCCCAAGGTCATCGCGCTCATCTCGCTCGGCGGCATCGTGTCGCTCGCGTACATCGTCGGCCAGCAACCGCCCGAGGGCATCGTCACGGGCGCGACCTTCATCCTCATGGCCGCCGCGATGGGTCTCGGCATGGGCGCCGTCTTCGCGTGGATCGGGCCGTCCACCCCGCCGGAGAAGGTGGGATCCGTGAGCGGCATCGTCGCCGCGGCGGGCGGCCTCGGCGGGTACTTCCCGCCGCTGGTCATGGGCGCGACGTACAACCCCGACACCAACTCCTACTCGCTCGGCCTGTGGCTGCTCGTGTTCGTCGGCGCGTTCGCGCTCGTGGTCGCCGGGATGCTCCGCGACGTCGGTGGACGACGCGCCGCGAGTAAGGTCTGACGCATGACCTCCGTGCCCGTGCAGCTCGGACGCCGCCGGCCCGCCGCGACCGCACCGGCCGCGCACGGGCCGCTGCTCGACACGCACGGGCGGGTACACCGCGACCTGCGGATCTCGCTCACCGACCGCTGCTCGTTGCGCTGCACCTACTGCATGCCGGAGCAGGGGAACGAGTGGCTCGCGCGCTCCTCCATCCTGACGGCCGACGAGATCGTGCGCGTGGCACGGGTGGCGGCGGCGGCCGGTATCACCACGTTCCGGCTCACCGGCGGCGAACCGCTCCTCCGCCCCGACCTGGTGGAGGTCGTCCGCCGCCTGAGCGCGATCGACGAGGGCCACGGACCCGTGCGGGTCGCCATGACCACCAACGGCATCCGCCTCGCCGAGACGCTCGACGCGCTCGCCGACGCGGGGCTCGCGCGACTCAACATCTCCATCGACACGCTGCGCCGCGACCGCTTCGCCGCCCTCACCCGCCGCGACCGGCTCGCCGACGTGCTGCGCGGCATCGCGGCCGCCGCGGCGTCTGACCTTCGCCCGCTCAAGCTCAACACGGTCGCGATGCGCGGCGTGAACGACGACGAGCTGTGCGACCTGGTCGAGTTCGCGATCGCGCACGACGCCGAGCTCCGCTTCATCGAGCAGATGCCCCTCGATGCAGGCCACACGTGGGACCGCGAACGGATGGTCACGCGACAGGAGATCCTCGACGCCCTCGGTCGCCGCTGGGCCCTGACCCCCGTCGCGGGACGCGGTGGAGCCCCGGCCGAGCGCTGGCGCCTGGACGGAGGATCGGCCACCGTCGGGGTGATCGCCTCGGTCACGGCACCGTTCTGCGGAGACTGCGACCGCCTGCGCCTCACGGCCGACGGGCAGCTGCGGAACTGCCTGTTCTCGTCGCACGAGTTCGATCTGCTGCCGGTGCTCCGCGACACCCGCGGATCGGACGACGCCCTCGACCGCGTGCTGCGCGCGTGCGTCTGGGCGAAGCTTCCCGGTCACGCCATCGACGACCCGGCGTTCCTCCAGCCCGAACGGGGCATGAACGCGATCGGCGGCTGAGCCTCAGAGCGTGCGACCGCCGTCGAGCCGCACCACCCGGTCCACCGTTCCCGCGGGCGGATCCACGTGCGAGATCAGCAGCACCGTCTGGTCGCCCGCAGCGTCGAGCAGGTCGCGCAGCAGGGCGTCCGAGGCGTCGGGGTCCACGCCAGCGGTCGGCTCGTCGAGCACCAGCACCGGGAACCCCCGGAGCAGCGCGCGGGCCAGGGCGATGCGCTGCCCCTGGCCGCCCGACACGAGCGCCCCGCGGTC
>NZ_SSDO01000307.1:0-1234 GCF_004794395.1 Microbacterium sp. K41
GCCGCGGCGCCGGCGTGACCCTGCCGCCCAAGCGCCTGCGCCGGTTCGTGCGCGCCGCGCTCGGTGAGGCGTGGGAGCTGTCGCTGCGGCCGTCCGCCCCGCTGCGTGCCGTGCGACGCCCGGAGCCCGTCGCCCGATGACGCGGGCGCGCACGATCCTGTTCTGGGCGGCCGCGGTCGCCCTGCTGGCGGGACATGCGATCCTCGCCTGGCACAGTCTCACGGTGTGGCGGTTCTGGGAGGACGAGGCGTTCAACCTGACCGTGCCGCGCAATCTGCTCGCCGGGCTCGGCTACGCCAGCGACGGCGCGCTGTCCGGCTCGACGATCACGCCGTTCGACCCGCGGATCTCCACCGGCCCCGTCGTGCTGCTCCCGGTCGCCGCGACCCTCGCGACCGGGATGGACCCGGTGCTGGCCGCGCGACTCGTGCCGCTCGCGTTCTGGGTCCTGCTGCTGGCGGGGCTGGGCGTGCTGGGCTGGCGGATCGCCGGACGGTGGGCGGCTCTGCTTGCCATGACCGTGCCGCTGGCGTTCACCGCGAGCGCCGGTGTCTCCCCCATCCAGGGGCCGGCCGATCTGCTGGGCGAGATCCCCGCGGCCGCCCTGATCGTGTGGGCCCTGGTCGTGCTTCCTCGCCGCGCCTGGCTGGCCGGGCTCCTGGTGGGGCTCGCGGTGCAGGCGAAGCTCATCGCGCTGCTGGTGCTGCCGGCGTTCGCGGTCGCGCTGTGGGTGCTGTCGGACGGCACGGGCTGGGCGCGTCTGCGCGACACGCTGCGCCGCGCGTGGCTTCCGCTGCTGCTGGTCGCGGTGCCGACCGCGCTCGTGGAGCTCGCGGCACTGCTGTCGCTCGGGCCGGCCGGGTTCGTCGAGCGCCTGCGGGCGCTCGTGCGGTTCGTGCGCAGCGGCGGACAGGGCGACGCGGCGACCTCCGTCCTGCAGAAGCTCGGCACGCTGGCCGACTCGTGGTCGCTGCCCGGGGTGCTGGCCGTGGTCGCCGCCGTGCTCGCCCTCGTGCTCGTGGTGGCGGGGGTGGTGCGGCGGTGGCGCTCGGCCACCGCGGAGGAGCGGATCGTGATCGCCTACGCCCTCGCGGCTCTGGTGGGGGCGCTCGCCTTCGTGGGCTGGTGGGCGACCGCCTCGCGGCTGCCGCTGTGGGTGCGTCACCCCGCGCCCGGCGTGTTCGCGTTCTTCCCGGTGCTCGCGGCTGTCGCCCTGTGGGCGGTGCCGCGGCTG
>NZ_SSDO01000308.1:0-7942 GCF_004794395.1 Microbacterium sp. K41
CTCGGCCGCGCGGGGAAGCGGGGCCGCCGGCGGAGTCGCGTTCGCCGCCTCCGCAGCGGCCTCGGCCTGCTCCTCCGTGATGACCGGGGTGGATCCAGTCAACCGGATCTCCCGCAGCTGCTTCCGCGTGAGCGGACCTCGCTGATCCGATGTGCTCATTCCTTGCTCCGATACAGATGGTGCTTCGCGATGTACTGGACGACGCCGTCGGGGACGAGGTACCAGACCGGTTGATCGTCGCGGACTCGCTCTCGGCAGTCCGTCGACGAGATCGACAGCGCCGGCACCTCCAGCTGGCTGACGTCGTCGCTCGGGAGGCCGTCGATGCTCAGAACGTGTCCTGGGCGGGAGACCGCGACGAAGTGGGCCAGTTCCCACAGTTCATCATGGTCTCTCCAACTGAGAATTTGCGCCACGGCGTCGGCGCCGCTGATGAAGAACAGCTCCGCGTCGGGCCGCTGAGCCTTGAGATCGCGGAGCGTGTCGATCGTGTAGGTGGGGCCGGCGCGATCGATGTCGACCCGGCTCACCGTGAACCGGGGGTTCGACGCGGTCGCGATGACGGTCATGAGATAGCGGTGCTCACTGGGCGTGACCTCCGCCTTCTGCCACGGCCGTCCGGTGGGAACGAAGACCACCTCGTCGAGATCGAAGGAGTGCGCGACCTCGCTGGCGGCGACCAGGTGGCCGTGATGGATCGGGTCGAAGGTGCCGCCCATCACGCCGATGCGCGGTGCGCGCGTGGTCGCAGTGCTCATGAAAGGCCTAGTGGCCGTGTCCCGCCTCGTGGCCGTCCTTGCCGTGCTTCGCCGCCCAGGCCTCCGCCTTCGCCGAGTGACGGTTCGCCACGTTCTTGTACGACAGCGTGACGAACCCGAGAGCGGCGAACACGATCGCGGCGATGACTCCGAAGATCAGGGTGTCGAGCGCGACGTTGCCGTGGTGCTCGGTCTCTGCGGCGGCCATCGCGATCTGTGCGACGAGGTTCATCCTTGCTCCGTTTCGTGGCGTGCTGTCTCGGGTGTCGGGGATGCAGCGTCCCCCAGTCTAGCCCTCAGCCGCGCGTCTGACCCGCCCCACGCGCGAGCCACTTCGTGCTGGTCAGCTCGGACAGTCCCATCGGCCCGCGGGCGTGCAGCTTCTGCGTCGAGATGCCGACCTCGGCGCCGAATCCGAACTCCCCGCCGTCGGTGAAGCGCGTCGACGCGTTCACCATGACCACCGCGGAGTCCACCTCGGCCAGGAACCGCTCGGCGTTGCGGGTGTCGGTCGTGATGATCGACTCGGTGTGACCCGTGCTGTAGCGGCGGATGTGGTCGAGCGCGTCGTCGAGCGAGTCGACCACCTTCATCGCGATGTCCAGGCTGAGGTACTCGGTCGCCCAGTCCTCCTCGGTCGCCGGGATCACGGTGGCGACCAGCCCCGCGACGACGTCGTCGCCGTGGATCGCCACACCCTCGCTCATGAGCGC
Source organism: Microbacterium sp. K41 (assembly GCF_004794395.1). Classification (NCBI taxonomy): domain Bacteria; kingdom Bacillati; phylum Actinomycetota; class Actinomycetes; order Micrococcales; family Microbacteriaceae; genus Microbacterium; species Microbacterium sp. K41. The sequence continues at coordinate 1,472 of NZ_SSDO01000308.1, forward strand.
GCTCGCGACGAGGGGGATCAGCCGCGGCGCGGCCTGCCGGTGCACGAGCACGGTCTCCACCGCGTTGCACACGCTCGGACGCTGCACCTTGGCGTTCACCACGATGTCGCGCGCCCAGTCGTCTGGCGCGCTCTCGTCGAGCACGATGTGTACGTTGCCGGCGCCGGTCTCGATCACCGGCACGGTCGACTCCGTCACGACCGTCTCGATCAGGCCGGCACTGCCGCGGGGAACGAGCACGTCGATCAGACCGCGACCGTGCATGAGGGCCTTCGCGCCCTCGCGACCGAAGTCGTCGACCGTCTGGATCGCCTCCGGGGTGACCCCGGCCCCCTCCAGAGCGCCACGCATGACCTCCACCAGCACGGTGTTCGAGTCGCGCGCGGCACTGCCCCCGCGCAGCACCACGGCGTTGCCGGACCGCAGGGCGAGGGCGGCGATGTCGACCGTCACGTTCGGCCGGGCCTCGTAGATCGCACCGACCACGCCGAACGGCACCCGCACCTGCTCCAGCGCGACACCGTTGGGCATGCGGTGACCGCCGACCACGCGACCGACCGGGTCGGGCAGCGCCGCCACCTCGCGCACCGCCGCGGCCAGCGCGGAGACCCGGCGCTCGTCGAGCCGCAGGCGATCGATCAGCGAGTCGCCGATGCCGTCCTCGCGGCCGCGGGCGATGTCGCGCCCATTCGCCTCGATGATCCGCGGCGCGTTCTCCTCCAGAGCCAGGGCGATCGCCTCGAGAGCGCGCGCCTTGTCGTCGCTGGTGAGGCCGGCCGTGGCGCGGGAGGCCTCCTTCGCGCGCTCCAGGCGCGCCTGGGGGGTCGGGTCGGTCATCCGCCCAGTCTAGGAGGTCGCCGGTTCGAACCAGGTCCCGATGTCGTCGCCCGTGAGGGCCCGGTCGACCAGGTCGGCGCTGGTCACCAGCACGCCGATCCCCGAGGCTGCCGCGAGACGTGCCGCCGAGACCTTGGTGGCGGCTCCCCCGGTACCGACGCTGTTCACGACCGTCGATCCGAACTCCAGTCCGGACAGGTCGGCGTCGGGGGCCACGACGTCGATCGGCTCGGCACCCGGGTCGGTCGGCGGCTTGGTGTAGAGCGACTCGATGTCGCTCAGCAGGATCAGCGCGTCGGCCTCGATCAGCTGCGCCACGAGCGCGCCGAGGCGGTCGTTGTCGCCGAAGCGGATCTCCTGCGTCGCCACGGTGTCGTTCTCGTTCACGATCGGCAGGGTGCGCAGACCCAGCAGGCGCTCCATGGCCCGACGGGCATTCGACCGCGACGTCGGGTTCTCCAGGTCACCCGTGGTGAGCAGCACCTGCCCGGCGACGATGTCGAACGGGCGCAGGGCCTCCTGGTAGCGGTACACGAGGATGTTCTGGCCCACCGCCGCGGCGGCCTGCTGCGTCGCCAGATCGGTCGGGCGGGCGTCGAGCCGGAGGAACGGGATGCCGGAGGCGATCGCGCCGGACGACACCAGGACCACCTCGGCTCCCCTGGCGTGCGCGGCGGCCAGGGCCTCCACGATCACCGGGATGCGCCAGGACGACTCGCCGCTGATGGACGACGAACCGACCTTCACGACGATGCGCGACGCCGACGCGAGGTCGGCGCGCGTGCGTGCGGTCACTCGTCGCCCTCGCGGGCGGTGGCGAGGCGCTCGGCCTCCAGCTCCGCGCGCGCCTGCGCCTTGGCGTCCATCCGCTCGTAGTACTGCTCGCGGCGCTCGGACGTGGTGCGGCGGGAGTTCGGCGCCAGGCGCGGGTCGGTGCCACGCGGCGCGGTCATGAGCTCCGCGGCCGAGCTCATGGTGGGCTCCCAGTCGAACACGATGCTGTCGCCCTCGCCGATCACGACCGTCGAGCCCTGCACGGCACCGAGGCGGAACAGCTCGTCTTCGACACCCAGCTTCTCGAGGCGGTCGGCCAGGTAGCCCACGGCCTCCTCGTTCTGGAAGTCGGTCTGCTGCACCCAGCGCACCGGCTTCTCGCCGAGGATGCGGTACACGTTGCCGTAGGTGCCGCCCTCGACGCGGATCGAGAAGTCCTTCTTCGAGCCCCGCGGCCGGATGACCACGCGCTCACGCGGCTTCTCCGCCGCGATGTTCTCGGCGCGGTGCTTCTCCACCAGCTCGCCCAACGCGAACGTGAGCGGGCGAAGACCCTCGTGCGACACCGTCGAGATCTCGAACACGCGGAAGCCGCGCGCCTCCAGATCGGGGCGCACGAGCTCGGCGAGGTCGCGCGCCTCCGGCACGTCCACCTTGTTGAGCGCGACGAGCTGCGGGCGCTCCAGCAGCGGCGTCTGGCCTTCCGGCACCTCGTAGGCGGCCAGCTCGGCGAGGATGACGTCGAGGTCGGAGATCGGGTCGCGGCCCGGCTCGAGCGTGGCGCAGTCGAGCACGTGCAGCAGGGCCGAGCAGCGCTCGACGTGACGCAGGAACTCCAGGCCGAGGCCCTTGCCCTCGCTCGCGCCCTCGATCAGTCCCGGCACGTCGGCGACCGTGAACCGGAAGTCCTCCACCTGCACGACGCCCAGGTTCGGGTGGAGCGTGGTGAAGGGGTAGTCCGCGATCTTCGGGCGTGCGGCCGAGATGGCGCCGATCAGGCTCGACTTGCCGGCGGACGGGTAGCCCACCAGCGCGACGTCGGCGACGGTCTTCAGCTCGAGCACGACGTCGCCCTCATAGCCGGGCGTGCCGAGCAGGGCGAAACCGGGGGCCTTGCGCTTGGGTGTCGCGAGGGCGGCGTTGCCCAGGCCGCCCTGGCCGCCGGCGGCCACGACGAAGCGCTCCCCCGGCTCGATCAGGTCGATGAGCACCTCGCCGGACGGCGACTTGACCACCGTGCCGACCGGGACCGGAAGCTCCAGGGACTCGCCGTCGAAGCCCGACCGGTGGTCGCCCATGCCCGGCCCGCCGTTGCCCGAGGAGCGGTGCGGCGAGTGGTGGTACGACAGCAGCGTGCCCGTCTGCGGATCGGCGACCAGGACGATGTCGCCACCGTCGCCGCCGTTGCCGCCGTCGGGGCCGCCGAGGGGCTTGAACTTCTCCCGGTGCACCGAGACGCAGCCGTTGCCGCCCTTACCCGCACGGAGGTGCAGCGTGACGGTGTCGACGAACGTGACCATGTGTGCGTGTCCTTCAGGTAGCGGGGGAAGACTGACGGCAGATACGCGGACGGGGCGAGCCGAAGCCCGCCCCGAACCGGATGTCTAGCGTGGTGCTGTGATCACTCAGCAGCAGCGACGATGTTGACGACCTTGCGGCCGCCCTTCGCGCCGAACTCGACCGCACCGGCGGCCAGAGCGAACAGCGTGTCGTCGCCACCACGGCCGACGTTCACGCCGGGGTGGAAGTGCGTGCCGCGCTGGCGGACGATGATCTCGCCGGCGAGGACCTGCTGACCGCCGAAGCGCTTCACACCGAGTCGCTGAGCGTTGGAGTCACGACCGTTGCGGGTGGAGCTTGCGCCCTTTTTGTGTGCCATGTCCTGTGTCTCCTCGGTCTTACTTGATGCCGGTGATCTTGACGCGCGTGAGCTCCTGGCGGTGGCCCTGACGCTTCTTGTAGCCGGTCTTGTTCTTGTACTTCTGGATGACGATCTTCGGGCCGCGGAGGTTGCCCACGACCTCGGCCGTGACCTTGACCTTCGCCAGCGCGTCGGCGTCGGTGGTCACCGTGGCGCCGTCGACGAGCAGCACAGCGGGCAGCTCGATCTTCTCGCCCTGGGCCGCCTGAACACGGTCGAGCTGAACGATGGTGCCGACCTCGACCTTCTCCTGCCGGCCACCGGCGCGCACTACTGCGTAAACCACTTCATACCTGTTTCGTTGGGGAGCACGCGGCTCCGAGAATCTCACGGGAAGACTGTTGCTTGCATGCGTCGCTGGTACGACGGGCGCGAATGCAAGACTCTCCGCATCGGCCGTCGAGGACGACGCGGCATGCGCACCAAGGGACTACTTTACCGGATGCCGGAGCCCCTCGCAAAGTGAGACCGGTCGCGCCTCCGGTCGTAGGCTGGCGAGGTGACCGTACTCGTCGACGACCCCCTCTGGCCGGCCCACGGACGCCTGTGGGCGCACCTGGTCAGCGACACCGACCTCGACGAGCTGCACGACTTCGCCCGCGCGCACGGCATCCCGGCGCGCGCGTTCGACCTCGACCACTACGACGTCCCGGAGGACGCGGTGGCGCGGCTGATCGCCGGCGGCGCCCAGCACGTTCCGGGGAAGGAACTGGTGCGCCGCCTGATCGCGTCAGGCCTCCGGGTCCGCGGCCGCGACCGGCTGCGCTGAGCTCTCCGCCGCCACCGACACCGGCGTGCCGGAGAGCGCGGCCGTCGTCACCCGGCGGCGACCACGCCCCTGCCCCGGTGCCTTCGGCTCGGGAAGCGCGTCCAGCACCGAGTCGAGGAGCTCCTCGGCCGGTGACTTCGGGCCCTTGCGGTCGGCCCCGCGCTTCTTGCGGGCCTTCTTCGGACGCTCGGCGGCGGGCGCGGCGGCCTGCTCGGCCGGTGCGCTCTCGGCGGGGGCGTCACCCGAGGGGGCGATGGTCGACGCGGCGATCTGGGCGAGCGCCGACTTCGCGCCCTCCGTGATGCTGTGCGTCACCGCGGCCACGACCGGAGCGGTGTTGCCGTTCCCGTTGCCGTTGCCGTTGCCGTTCCCGTTGCCGCGCTGGCGGCGACCGCCGTTTCCTCCGCCTCCGCCGTTGCCGCCGTTGGCGCGGTGCTTGACCACCGGGTCGTGGTGCACGATGACGCCGCGACCCGCGCAGACCTCGCACGCCTCGCTGAAGGTCTCCAGCAGCCCGAGGCCCAGCTTCTTGCGGGTCATCTGCACGAGGCCCAGCGACGTGACCTCGGCCACCTGGTGCTTCGTGCGGTCGCGGCTCAGGCACTCGATCAGACGCCGCAGCACGAGGTCGCGGTTGGACTCCAGCACCATGTCGATGAAGTCGACCACGATGATGCCGCCGATGTCGCGCAGCCGCAGCTGACGGACGATCTCCTCCGCCGCCTCGAGGTTGTTCTTGGTGACGGTCTCCTCGAGGTTGCCGCCCGAGCCGACGAACTTGCCGGTGTTGACGTCGACGACCGTCATCGCCTCGGTGCGGTCGATCACGAGCGAGCCACCGGACGGCAGCCACACCTTGCGGTCGAGCGCCTTCTCGATCTGCTCGGTGATCCGGAACGCGTCGAAGGGGTCGACCTCGTCCTCGTAGGACTCGACGCGCTCGAGCAGGTCGGGCGCGACGCTCTCCAGGTAGGCGCGGATCGTGCGCTGCGCGTCCTCGCCCTGGATGAGCATCTTCGTGAAGTCCTCGTTGAAGACGTCGCGGACGATCTTGACCAGCAGATCCGGCTCGGCGTGCAGCAGCGCGGGTGCCTGCTGGCTCTCCACCTGCTTCTGGATGTGCTCCCATTGCGACGTGAGCCGCTGGACGTCGCGCGTCAGCTGCTCCTCGGTCGCACCCTCCGCGGCCGTGCGGACGATCACGCCGGAGGACTCGGGCAGCACCTCCTTGAGGATGCGCTTGAGTCGGGCCCGCTCGTTGTCGGGCAGCTTGCGGCTGATGCCGTTCATCGACCCGCCGGGCACGTACACCAGGTAGCGGCCGGGCAGCGAGATCTGGCTCGTGAGGCGGGCGCCCTTGTGGCCGACCGGGTCCTTCGTGACCTGGACGAGCACGCGGTCGCCGGGCTTGAGGGCCAGCTCGATACGGCGCGGCTGGTTGCCGGTCTCGACGCCGTCCCAGTCCACCTCGCCGGAGTACAGCACGGCGTTGCGACCACGGCCGATGTCGACGAACGCGGCCTCCATGCTGGGGAGCACGTTCTGCACACGGCCGAGGTAGACGTTGCCGATGAGCGACGCGTCCTGGTTGCGGGCGACGTAGTGCTCCACGAGCACGCCGTCCTCCAGCACGCCGATCTGCGTGCGACCGTTCTTGGAGCGCACGACCATCTTGCGGTCGACCGACTCGCGGCGCGCGAGGAACTCCGCCTCGGTGACGACCGGACGACGGCGACCCGCGTCGCGCCCGTCACGGCGGCGCTGCTTCTTGGCCTCCAGGCGCGTCGAGCCCTTGATGGCCTTCGGCTCGGTGATGTACTCCACGACGCGCTGGCGCTGACGCGGCTCGTCGCGCTGCTCGTCGCCGTCGGAACCTCCGCGGCGGCGGCGGCCACGGCGGCCGGAGGACGACTCCTCCTGGTCGCGCTCGGCAGGACGCTCGTCGCGACCGGGGCGTGCCGGCAGCGGGACGACCTCGGGCGCGTAGAAGTGCAGCTGGGTCGACACCTGCGACACGAACACCTCGGGCAGCAGGCCCAGGGAGACGGCGGTCAGGGGCGCCGGGGCCTCGGGCTCCGTCTTCTCGGCGGCGGGAGCGGCCTCGGCGGGAGCATCGTCGGACGGCGCCTCGGCGGCGGGCTCGCCCTCGGCGGGAGCCTCCTCGGACGGC
>NZ_SSDO01000309.1:0-1360 GCF_004794395.1 Microbacterium sp. K41
CGGGGCCGCGGTGGCTCCGGACCCCGAGGCTGCGGCGTACGGGGTGAACGGCGAGGACGGCGGCACGAACGGTTCGAAGGCCGCCTGGACCGGGGTGGCTGCGAGCGGGACCGGGGGCGTCGGCACCGGGGGCGTCGGCACCGCGGGCGTCGGCATCGCGGGTGCGGGCTCGGTCCCCGCGGTGGAGGCGGGAGGCTGCGGTACGCCCGACGACGCCGGGATCTCGGGAGTGGTGGGATGCGGGTCGATGCTGCGGACGTGCGCGGTCCACTGCTGGCCGTCCCACCACCGCAGGCTGCCGGAGCCGTCGTCGTACCAGCCCTCGGGTGTCGTCATGAGCGGTGCCTCTGTCTTCTTCGGGCGACGTTCAGCGCGCGGTGGCTTCCACGGTCACGCGGGCGACCTCCTGGAACAGCTCGTCGCTGACGATCACGACGTACGATCCGCTCTGGGCGACATCGAACGACACGGTGCCCTGCGTGGTCTCACCCGCCGGGAGTTCACTCGATTCGAGCGTGGCATCGCCGAAGATGTCGTAGTCGCCCTCGGCACCCTCCGCGGTCTCGACCGAGAAGTACAGCGGGTTCACATAGGTCGTGCCCTCGAGCGTCTCCCATGTGAGGTCGATCACCAGGTAGCCGCCGTTGGTCGCCTCGAAGTCCGAGCCGTTGGTGGTGCCCCAGGTGGCGGACGTGATCGTCAGCTCCGCGCTGCCGGACATCTGCGTCACGGTGATCGGATCGCCGAGGCTGCCCTCGACGACCGTGCCGGAGCCGGTGCCGTCGTCCGTTCCGGAATCCGTGCCGGAGTCGCTCGTCCCCGTGTCGGAGCCGTCGTCGGGCAGCGAGTCGGAGCGGTCGACCTGGCTGGCGACGGCACCGAGGAAGAACACGAAGCTCATGATCGCGGCGATGATCGCGCCGAGCACCGAGACGCCCAGGCCCGTGATGCCCGGCCACTTCTTGCCCTTCAGGAACAGGGAGATGAGCGACACGATGAAGCCCGCGCCGAGGAACAGCCACGAGAAGACGACCGTGAACGGCGTGAAGGCGAGGAGCAGGCCGAGGGCGGCGAGACCGAGGCCGACGAGGCCCAGCACGGAGATCTTCGCCGGCGCCGGGGCTGCCGCGGCGTAAGCCGGAGCGCCGGGGTAGCCGCCGCCCTGAGCGGGATACGTCTGCGCGGTGGGGTAGGCCGCCTGTCCGGGGTAGCCGCCCTGGCCCGCAGCCTGCGCGGCGGGGGAGTACTGCCCGGGGTAGCCGCCCCGCGGAGAGGCGGCCAGTCCGGCGGGAGGCTGCACTCCGGTCGGAGGCGGCGTGACCGTCCCGGCCGCCGTGGCTCCGGGCGCAGACCAGTCGGC
>NZ_SSDO01000310.1:0-6690 GCF_004794395.1 Microbacterium sp. K41
CGGTCCCCCTGCTCGCGGCCCGGCGCCTGCGCACGACCGCCTGATCCCGGGAACGGCCGGCCCCGGTGTCGGGTCGCTGAGCGCGGCGCTCGGCCAGGACGCGGAGCGGGGCCCGACGATCAGGACACGACGACGGGCTCGTCGAGGAGCGGCGCGCGGAAGTTGGAGCCTACGTGCGGCCCCTGGGCGAAGTAGTGGCGGAAGGCGTAGGAGAGCGGGTTCCACTTTTCCGTGTCGATTCGATCGGGCCCGTGCGTCTTCAGGATCTCCTCGTGCACGTGGACCCGCAGAACCTCCGCCTCGACCGCCAGAGCGTTGCCATCGTCGATCGGAACGACCTGCGCGACGCGCGCTTCGATCTGCACCGGGCACTCTGCGATCCGTGGCGGGACCACGGTGTCCGACGGGACCGGGCTGAAGTTCCCGAGGCCCCATTTGTCGCGCTCGTGACGATAGGCGGGAACCTTCTCGGCGGGAACGGGCGAACGCCCCGTGGTCGGCGCGATCGCCTCCACGGCGTACACGAGGTCTGCGGAGGGGAGGTTGATGACGAGGTCGCCGAGGCGCTCGATGTTCGCGGCCGCCTGTCCCTCCGAACCCAGCCCGAGCAGGTAGCGCGAGCCGAGGGCCCATGCGGACGAGATCGGGCTGATGTTGGACGACCCGTCGGGGTTGACCGTGGTGATCAGCGCGACAGGGGTCCCGAAGTACAACACCGGCAGGTCGACGCTTCGCGTAGTTCTCATCCGTCTATTCTCGTGGGCCCACGAGGAGCGCTGGCTCCTCCAGGACGGAGGCGCGGGCGTCTCACGGTCCGACACCCCGCCCTCCGCCCGTCTCAAGCGATTCGCCCGACGCACCGTAGGCGGGCGCCTCGCGTCAGCAGCCGAGGTTGTCGATGACGACGTACATCTTCTTGCCGTCCTGCGCCCACCCATCGGCCCGCGCGAGCGCAGCCTCCTGTGACTCGTACTGCCCCACCGGTCCCGGCTCGGAGATGACCCAGGTCGGCTCGAAGGCGTTGGAGACGGTCGAGAAGCTCAGGGCGCACTGGACCGCGGCGATACTGATCCCGCCGAGCTTCTCGGATTCCTGCTTCATGGTGTCGCTCAGACGCACCCAGTCCTCGGTGATCCGGTCCGACATCGTCCCGTAGGACTCCCCGGCCCCTGCCTTCACCTGCGCGTCGACCTCGGCCAGAACGGCCTCCGGGATCGGCTCGCCCCACTTCACGGCGTAGAACTCCGACGCGACCGGATACGCGCGGATGAGGTCGTCCGCCGCGTTGATCTCGGCCGCCTGCGCGGCGGTGAGCAGATCCCCGGCACGGATCTCGGGCGTCGGGGTCGCGGTCTCGACGGCGGCGGCGTCGTCCGCGGGAGCCGGTTCCGGTGCGCAACCGGACAGAGACAGGAGCGCCAGCGCTCCGATGAGGAGAACGGTCGAGGCGCGCTTCGTGCGGGGTGGGGTCACGGTCCCATCATGGCGTGAGCACCGCGACCCACCCGACCACACCTCAGTCCACGAGGAGCGCGGGCTCCTCCAGGACGGAGGCGACGTCGGCGACGAAGCGGCTCATGCCGTCGCCGTCGATCACACGGTGGTCGAACGAGCCGGCGACCGTGGTCACCCAGCGCGGACGTACCTCACCGTCGACGACCCACGGCTTCTGACTGATCGTGCCCATCGCCACGATGCCCGCCTCGCCCGGGTTGATGATCGGCGTTCCCGCATCCATCCCGAACACACCGATGTTCGTGATGGTGATGGTCCCGCCCTGCTGGTCGGCCGGAGGCGTCTTGCCCTCCCGCGCGGTCAGCGTCAGCCGGTTCAGGGCTCGGGCGAGCTCCTTCATGCTGAGGTCCTGGGCGTCCTTGATGTTCGGCACGAGCAGGCCGCGCGGCGTGGCGGCCGCGATGCCCAGATTCACGTAGTGACGGACGGCGATCTCGGCCCCGGCCTCCGTATCGATCCACGCGGCGTTGACCATCGGGGTGCGTCGCACCGCCCAGATCACCGCGCGTGCCATGAGCAGCAGCGGCGAGACCTTGATGTCGGCATAGTCCGGCGACGCCTTGAGGCGCTTCACGAGCTCCATCGTGCGGGTCGCGTCGACCTCCTTCCACACCGTCACGTGCGGGGCCGAGTACGCGCTCTGCACCATCGCCGACGACGTGGCCTTGCGCACGCCCTTCACCGGGATCGATTCGGTGCGGTCGTCGCCCGCCGCCGAGGGCCGGGTGGCCGTGAGGCCCCGCGCCAACCCGGACGGCGCCGCCGACGGAGCGGGCACCGTCTCCTCGCGCACACTCCCCCACTCGGGCGTCTCGATGTTGCGGAACACGCTGGCCTGCGAGGCGTGCTTCACCACGTCGTCCCGGGTGACCTCGCCGTCCGCACCCGTCGGGGTGACCGTGGTGAGGTCGACGCCGAGGTCGCGGGCGAGCTTGCGGATGGGCGGCTTCGCGATCACGCCCACCGACGACCGCACGGGGCGCTCGGCCGGACGCTTGCGACGCGACGTCGCCCCGCCGCCCGAACCGTAGCCGACCAGCACCGAGCCGCCACCCTCCTCGGGAGCGGGTGCTTCGGCCGTGACGACGGCGCCGGGACCGGCGTCGTCGCGGGCATCCGTCACGAACGTGATGATGGGGGTCCCGACCTCGACCGTCGCTCCCTCGTCGACGAGCAGCTCACCCACGACGCCCGCGTGCGGAGAAGGCAGCTCGACCAGCGACTTCGCGGTCTCGATCTCGCAGATCACATCGTTGATGGCGACCCGGTCGCCCGGTGCCACCTTCCACGCGACGATCTCCGCCTCGGTCAGACCCTCACCGACATCGGGAAGGGGGAAGTTCTGCGTGCTCATGCGTGATCCTCTCGTGGACCGGATTCAGTAGGCGAGGGAGCGGTCGACGGCCTCGAGGATGCGGTCGGCATCCGGCAGGTACGCGCCCTCCAGCTTGGCGGCAGGGAACGGCGTGTCGTAACCCGACACCCGCAGCACGGGCGCCTCGAGCGCATAGAACGCGCGCTCCATCACGGTCGCCGCGATCTCGCTGCCGAGGCTCGTGTGACCGGGAGCCTCCTGCGCGTAGACCATGCGGCCGGTCTTGCGCACCGAGCCCAGGATGGGGTCGTAGTCGACCGGCGACAGCGACCGCACGTCGACGACCTCGCAGCTCGTGCCCTCGGCCTCCGCGAGCGCCGCGGCCTGCAGCAGCGTGGTGACCATCGCGCCGTGGCCCACGAGGGTGACGTCGCTGCCGGTGCGCACCACCCGGGACGAGTGCAGCGGCACGGCCGACGCGTCGAGCTCGACCTCCCCCTTGGGCCAGTACCGGCTCTTGGGTTCGAGGAAGATCACCGGGTCGTTCGACGCGATCGCCTCCTGGATCATCCAGTACGCGTCGTTCGCGGTCGACGGCGACACCACGCGCAGACCGGGGGTATGCGTGAAGTACGCCTCCGGGCTCTCCTGGTGGTGCTCGACCGCGCCGATGTGGCCGCCGTAGGGGATGCGGATCACGATCGGCAGGCTGAGCGAACCCGCGTGGCGGTTGGTGAGCTTCGCGAGCTGCGTCGTGATCTGGTCGAACGCCGGGAACACGAACCCGTCGAACTGGATCTCGACCACCGGACGGAACCCGGCCATCGCCAGGCCGATCGCGGTGCCGACGATGCCCGACTCCGCCAGCGGCGTGTCCAGCACCCGCCGGTCGCCGAAGTCGCGCTGCAGGTGCTCGGTGATGCGGAACACACCCCCGAGCTTCCCGATGTCCTCGCCCATCAGGAGGACCTTCGGGTCGTCCTCCATCGCCTTGCGCAGCCCCGCGTTCAGCGCCTTGCCGAGCGGCATCGTCTCCAGGGTCACCGGGCGTCTCCTTCGAACGAGGCCTCGTACTGCGCGCGCCACGCCTTCTGCTGATCGATCAGCGGGTGCGGGTCGCTGTACACGTGGTCGAACATCTCGTCGGGGTCGGGCATGCCGAGGGTCACCGTGCGCGCGCGCAGATCCTCCGCGGCGTCGGCCGCCTCCGCGTCGACCTCATCGAAGAACCGCGCTGAGGCGCCGCGATTCTCCAGGAACGCGCGCATGCGCACGATCGGGTCGCGCCCCTCCCACATCAGCTCTTCGTCGTTGCCGCGGTACTTGGTGGGGTCGTCGCTCGTGGTGTGCGCACCCAGCCGGTAGGTCACGGCCTCGATCGCGCGCGGACCGCCACCCGCGCGTGCCTCGTCGAGCGCCACGCGGGACACCGCGTAGCTGGCGAGCACGTCGTTGCCGTCGACGCGCACGCTGGGAATGCCGTATCCGGCGCTGCGCTGCACGAGCGGCACCCGCGACTGCGTGGTCACGGGCACCGAGATCGCCCAGTGGTTGTTCTGCAGGAAGAACACCGTCGGAGCCTGGTAGCTCGCAGCGAAGACCATGGCCTCGTGCACGTCGCCCTGGCTGGAGGCTCCGTCGCCGTAGTAGACGATGACGGCCTCGTCCCGCTCGGGGTCGCCGGTGCCCGAGCGTCCGTCGAACGCGACCCCCATCGCGTAGCCCGCCGCGTGCAGCACCTGCGAGCCCAGCACCAGGGTGTACAGCCGCGTGTTGCCGTTCTTCGGGTCGGTGGGGTCCCAGCCGCCGTGCGAGACACCGCGCATCAGCTTGATGATGTCGAGCGGGTCGACGCCGCGGATGCGCGTGACCGCGTGCTCACGGTACGACGGGAAGATCGTGTCCTGCGCGCGGGCGGCGCGACCGGAGCCGACCTGCGCCGCCTCCTGGCCGCGGCTCGGGGGCCAGAGGGCGAGCTGCCCCTGGCGCTGCAGGTTCGTCGCCTGGGTGTCGATGGCCCGGATGCTCACCATGTCGCGGTAGAACTGCTCGAGCTCGGCGTCGGGGATCGCCTCGACGAGCGGCAGATACTGTTCGGCCTCCGCCGTGGGCGCGACCTTTCCGGTCTCGTCCAGCACGCGTACGAGGGGGGTCTCTGGGGTGCTCACGGGCCCCACGCTACCCGTGCCGGCATTCCGGGTCACGCATACCTAGGGCCCCCTCGTATCTTCGCGGAAGCCCGAGATTCCGCGGATCCCGGGGTGTCAGCGCTGGGCTGCGGCGACCTCCAGCACGAGGTCGAGCGACTCCTCCTCGCCGACCGAGATGCGGATCCCGTCGCCCGAGAAAGGCCGCACGATGAGGTCGGCGGCCACGAAAGCGGCGGCCACCTCGTCGGTGCGCTCCCCGGTGGGCAGCCACACGAAGTTGGCCTGCGAGTCGGGCACGCCCCAGCCGAGCGCGCGGAGCCCGGCCACCAGGCGCTCACGGCGCTCCACGATGACCGCGACGCGCTCGAGCAGTTCGTCCTCGGCGTCGAGGCTGGCGATCGCGGCGCTCTCGGCGGCGGACGTGACCGACAGCGGGATACCCGTGGTGCGTGCCGCGTCGAGCACCTTCTCGTGCCCGATCGCGTAGCCCACGCGGAGACCGGCCAGGCCGTACGCCTTGGAGAAGGTGCGGAGCACGACCACGTTCGGGTGCCGCTCGAACACGCGGGCGGCGAGACCATCGACGGCGTCGGGTGCGGTCACGAACTCGGCGTACGCCTCGTCGAGGATCACGAGCACGTCGGCCGGAACGCGGTCGATGAAGCGGTCGAACTCCGACGCCGTGATGATCGGGCCGGTCGGGTTGTTGGGCGTGCACAGGATGATGGCGCGCGTGCGGTCGGTCACCGCCGCGGCCATCGCGTCGAGGTCGTGCCGCGCATCGGCCGTGAGTGGCACCTGCACGCCGGTCGCCCCGGCCACGAGCGGCAGGCTCGGGTACGCCTCGAACGACCGCCACGCGTAGACCACCTCGTCGCCGGCCGACGCGGTCGCGAGGATCAGCTGGTGCAGGATCGACACGCTCCCCGAGGCGACGTGCACCTCGTCGGGCCGCACGCCGTAGCGCACACCGAGACGCTCCCGCAGCCGCCCGGCCGTGGCGTCCGGGTAGCGGTTGATCGGGGTGGTGCGCTGCAGCGCGTCGACGACCGAGGGCAGCGGCTCGAACGGGTTCTCGTTGCTGGACAGCTTGAAGGCCTCGGGCCCCGCCTGCTTCCCCTGCCGATACGGCGCGAGGGCGGCGATGGCGGGACGGATGCGGGGCAGGATGGGCTCAGTCACGCGTCGAGTCTAGGCTGACAGCTCACGGTCGCCGTGGGACACTGAACGGACTATGCGCTTCATCATCCGCGTCGTCGTCAACGCCTTCGCCATCTGGGTCGTCACCCTCATCCCGGTCCTTCAGGTGACCGTGACCGCCTTCCCCCCGGGAGAGACCCTGCAGCTCGTGCTCACGCTGCTCGCGGTCGGCGCGATCTTCGCCCTGGTGAACACCATCATCGGCACGGTCGTGAAGGTCGTGGCCTTCCCGCTGTACATCCTCACGCTCGGGCTCATCGGCTTCGTGATCAACGGCTTCCTGCTGTGGCTGACGGCCTGGATCACGAGCAGCTTCGGCTGGGGCCTGTCGGTCGGCTCGTTCTGGTGGGGCGTGCTGGCCGCCCTGATCATCTCGATCATCAACGGGATCTTCGGCGCCATCCTGCGTCCGCAGAGCAAGCGCTCGCGCCGCGACTGACGTCGGGCCGTTCGAGCCGCAGCCCCTCGGCGAGCGGCAGGGACGAGGTGCGGCGGCGGGCGTGACGCGGC
>NZ_SSDO01000311.1:0-1653 GCF_004794395.1 Microbacterium sp. K41
CCGCCGCCGTCCACGCCTCGTGCGCCGCGACGATGCGCGACAGCTCGGCGTAGCGGCGGTTGACGCGCTTGGCGCGGGCGGCGTCGGCGTGCACCGCCGGGTCGGAGAGCTCCTCCTGCACCCGGCGATGCTCGTCGATCAGAGTCTGGACGGACTCGAACACGTCGCGTCTCAGCGGATGTTGTTGTCGTGCCCGTGCGCGCCCGAGGGCAGCGTCGGGATCGACTTCTGCATCTGGACCAGGAACTCCACGTTGGAGTGGGTCTCCTTGAGCTTGCCGAGCACGACCTCAAGAGCCTGCTGCTGGTCGAGGCCGGCGAGGGCGCGACGCAGCTTCCAGGTGATCTTGACCTCGTCGGCCGAGAGCAGCATCTCCTCGCGGCGGGTGCTCGACGCGTTCACGTCGACCGCCGGGAAGATGCGCTTGTCGGCGAGAGCACGCGACAGCCGCAGCTCGCTGTTGCCGGTGCCCTTGAACTCCTCGAAGATGACCTCGTCCATCTTGGAGCCGGTCTCGACGAGCGCGGTGGCGAGGATCGTGAGGGATCCGCCGTTCTCGATGTTGCGCGCGGCGCCGAAGAAGCGCTTCGGCGGGTACAGCGCCGACGCGTCGACCCCACCCGTGAGCACGCGACCCGACGCGGGGGCGGCCAGGTTGTAGGCACGGCCGAGGCGCGTGATGGAGTCGAGCAGCACGACCACGTCGCGGCCCAGCTCGACCAGGCGCTTGGCGCGCTCGATCGCGAGCTCGGCGACCGTGGTGTGGTCTTCCGCGGGGCGGTCGAAGGTCGAGGCGATGACCTCGCCCTTCACGGTGCGCTCCATGTCGGTGACCTCTTCGGGGCGCTCGTCGACGAGCACGACCATCAGGTGCACCTCGGGGTTGTTCTGCGCGATCGCGTTGGCGATCTGCTGCAGGACGATCGTCTTGCCGGCCTTGGGCGGCGCGACGATCAGGCCGCGCTGGCCCTTGCCGATCGGCGCGACGAGGTCGATGATGCGCTGCGTCAGCTTCTCGGGCGCGGTCTCCAGGCGCAGGCGCTCCTGCGGGTAGAGCGGCGTGAGCTTTCCGAACTCCACGCGGGTCGCGGCGTCGTCGACCGAGAGGCCGTTGATCGAGTCGACCTTCACGAGCGCGTTGTACTTCTGACGCCCCTGCTGCTCGCCCTCGCGCGGCTGCTTGATGGAGCCGACGACGGCGTCACCCTTGCGCAGGTTGTACTTCTTGACCTGGCCGAGCGAGACGTAGACGTCGCTCGGGCCGGCGAGGTAGCCGGTGGTGCGCACGAACGCGTAGTTGTCGAGCACGTCGAGGATGCCCGCGATCGGGATCAGGACGTCGTCCTCGCCGATCTCGGTCTCGAACTCGTCGACCGGCGTGCCCCCGCGGCGCTTGTTGCGCTGGCGGTTGCGGCCGTTGCCGTTCGCCTGGTCGTCGTCCGACGCGGCGGGCTGCTGCTCCTGGCCGCCGCCGCCCTGACCGCGGCCACGGTTGCGGTTGCGGCTCCGGCTGCGCCCACGGCTGCCCTGCTCCTCGCCGCCGTCGGCATCGGAGGAGGAGTCCTTCGACGGCGCGTCCTGGCCGGCGTCGTCGCCACCCTCGGCCGCCTCGGCACGGCGGTTGCCGCGACCGTTGTTCTTGGGGCGCTCGGC
>NZ_SSDO01000312.1:0-557 GCF_004794395.1 Microbacterium sp. K41
GTCCGCCCAGCGCCTGCCCGGCCCGGGCGCGACGTCGCATCCGTCGCCGCCCCCTCCGGTGTCCGCTCCACACCGCCGTCCCGCCTCCCGCGCCCGCGGTTGTGCACGCTCCCCGAGGCCGTGGCGCAGAACGTGTCGCGCATGCGGCAGTCGACGTCCGCGCAGATCATGGCCGTGGTCAAGGCCGACGGCTACGGGCACGGGGCGGTCGCGGTCGCCGAGGCTGCCGTCGCCGCGGGTGCGACGTGGCTCGGGGTGACCGACGTCGCCGAGGGCCGTGCGCTGCGCGCGGCCGGGCTGGCCGTCCCGATCCTGTCGTGGCTGAACCCGGGCGGGATCGACGCGGTCGCGGCCGCGCTCGACCGGATCGACGTGGCGGTGGGCTCCGTCGACGAGCTGCGGGCGCTGATCGTGGACGCGGTCGCCCCGGTGCGGGTGCACCTGCACCTCGACACCGGGATGGCGCGAGGGGGCTGCCCGCTCGCCGACTGGCCGGAGCTGCTGCGGCTGGCCAGGGCGGCGCGCGGCCGCGTCGAGGTGGTCGGGGTGATGGGGCA
>NZ_SSDO01000313.1:0-1525 GCF_004794395.1 Microbacterium sp. K41
CCGGGAGGCGCACGCGCGCGCGGCGACCGCGGCCCGGGCGCGCGCACCACTGGGCGGGTGGGTGAACAACGCCGGCATCACCCGGCGCACTCCCCTGCACGAGCTGGATGAGACCGCGGTGCGGGAGATCATCGGCATCAACGGCTTCGGCTACCTGTGGGGCTGCTCGACCGCGGTGTCGGCGTTCGTGGACCAGGGCGTGCCGGGGGCGATCGTGAACATCGGCTCGATCCACGGGCGGGCGAGCTTTGTGGATCACGCCGCCTACGAGTTCACGAAGGGCGGCATCGACGCGCTCACGCGCAGTGTCGCGGTGACATATGGCGGTCTCGGCATACGCGCGAACACCGTGGCGCCGGGCGGCGTGCGCACCCCGCACCTGGAGGCGCAGATCGCCCGAGCGGCCGACCCCGCTGCGGAGGAGCGCGCGCTCGCGGAGGGCCCGCCGATGGGACGCATCGCCCGGGCGGAGGAGGTCGCCGCCGTCACCGCATTCCTGCTCTCCGATGAGGCCCCGTACCTCTCCGGTCAGTCCATCGCGGTCGACGGCGCCTGGACCGCGTCCTTCGGCGACATCGCCGTCGACCCCGCCCTGCGCGCCCGCTTCGACGCCTGACGCCGCCGATTCCTGAGCGCCGTTCGTCTCGTCGCCGGCGTGGTGCCTGAGGGCCGTTCGTCTCGTCGCCGGCGTGGTTTCCGAGCGGTCCCCGCGCGACGACGCGCCCGCACCGATGTCCGGGGTCCGTGCGACGATCCGCTCGTCGACGGGAGAACGGATGCGTGGGGAAGCCACCGTGCTGCACGCCGACCTCGACGCCTTCTACGCGTCGGTCGAGCAGCGCGACGCCCCCGAGCTGCGCGGTCGCCCGGTGATCGTGGGCGGTGGGGTCGTGCTGGCGGCGAGCTACGAGGCGAAGGCCCGCGGCGTCCGAACCGCGATGGGCGGTCGCCAGGCGCGGGAGCTGTGCCCCGACGCCGTGGTGGTGCCGCCGCGCATGGAGGCGTACTCCGCCGCGAGCAAGGACGTGTTCGCGATCTTCCGCGACACGACCCCGCTGGTCGAGGGGCTGTCAATCGACGAGGCGTTCCTGGAGGTCGGCGGGCTGCGACGCATCGCGGGAACGCCGGCGGAGATCGCCGTGCGCCTGCGGGAACGTGTGCGACGCGAGGTCGGGCTCGCGATCTCGGTCGGGGTCGCGCGCACCAAGTTCCTCGCGAAGGTCGCCAGCGCCGTAAGCAAACCCGACGGTCTGCTGGTCGTGGAGCCCGAGCGCGAGGAGCAGTTCCTCCTGCCGCTGCCGGTCGAGCGGCTGTGGGGTGTGGGCGCGGTGACGGCCGAGAAGCTGCACCGCTACGGCGTGCGCACGGTCGGCCAGCTCGCGGAGCTGGAGGCGGCGACGGCGGAGCGCATGCTCGGCAAGGCCACGGGCGCGCACGTGCACGCGCTCGCGCGACTGCGGGATCCGCGCCCGGTCGACACCACACGGCGGCGCGGGTCGATCGGCTCGCAGCGCGCGCTCGGCTC
>NZ_SSDO01000031.1:0-4261 GCF_004794395.1 Microbacterium sp. K41
CGGGGCCCAGGGCGGTCACGGCCGCCTCCAGCGCGTCGAGCAGCCGGTCGGCGACGGGCCGTCCCGCCAGGCCGTCGATCAGCGCGTCGGGGTCGAGCAGCTGCACGGCGAGCTGGGCTCCGGCTTCGCCGACGAACTGCACGACGACCGCGTCGCCGGTGTCGCCGGAGGCCTGCGACGCCCGTGCGGTGACGGGCGCTGCCGTGGGGAGCCGGGCGGCGAAAGCGGCGGCGACGGCGGATTCGTAAGCGGTGGTGCTGGTCACGCGGACTCCTGGGCGGCGGGGGCGGATGCGGGGACGGTGGTGGTGACGACGCACGCGAGGCGCGCGCCGGAGCTGCCGACCGCGGCCGTCGCGACGGTCTGATCGCCGACGGTGAGCAGCAGCGGCCGGTCGGCGGAGTGGGGGAGGGCGAGGAGGTCGCCGACCGCGAGGTCGAGCACCTCGCGCGGCAGGACCGAGCGGGGGGCGAGGCGCAGTGCGACCTCGACGGGCGCGGCCTCGACCTGGCGGCGCACGAGGCCCGGGGTCTCCGCACGGTCGGTGAGGGCCTCGCGCACGGCGAACCCGGACAGCACGGACGCGGGCAGCATGATGCTCGCCGGCACCGTGCGCCCGCCGTGCCGAATCGACAGTCGCGCCACGATCACCGGCTCCCCGGCGGCCGCGACCTGCGCGAACTGCGAGCTGTACTGGATCCCGGCGACGGTGACCCCGGTGGGCAGCAGGCCGT
Organism: Microbacterium sp. K41; assembly: GCF_004794395.1. Taxonomy (NCBI): domain Bacteria; kingdom Bacillati; phylum Actinomycetota; class Actinomycetes; order Micrococcales; family Microbacteriaceae; genus Microbacterium; species Microbacterium sp. K41. The sequence continues at coordinate 735 of NZ_SSDO01000031.1, forward strand.
CGAGCGCGGCCGCGAGGTGCTCCGTGGCCTCCGTCACGAGGGAGCGCAGCAGTGCCTGCTCGATCGGCGTGAAGGTGCGGTCGTCGACCGTCGCGGTCGAGCGCCCTCCCACCATCTGCACGATCCATGAGGTGGCGGTGGAGGTCGGCACCTGCAGGATCATCCGCTCGTCGGAGTCGGGCAGGGCGCACACGATCATGGTCGTGGTGGTCGGCAGCGACTGCGCGTACTCGCCGTAGGTGAGCATCCCGACGTGCTCGACCGCGATGGTCGCGCGCACGTGGATCCGGCCGGACAGCTGCGCCGACCACTGCCTGGCGAACGTCTCGAACGCGAGCTCGAGCGTGCGCGCGTGCTCGCGCGACAGCGTCGCCGCACGGCCGAAGTCGTACACCTCGACCTCGGCGGTCGCTGTCGCCGTGCGTGCGCGCACCGCGGAGCGCGCACCGTCATCCCTCACCACGTACCCGACTATCGGGCGGCGGAGGGCGTGCGTTAGGGAGGGGTCAGGGGGAGGTCTGCGCCGCGCCCGCGGCGGGGAGCAGCGCTCGCACCTCCTCGCTCGCATCGGAGAGGACCACGATGTCGACGCGGCGGTTCTCGGCCAGCTGCTCCGGGGTGCTGCCGGCGACCACGGGACGGGTGTCGCCGAAGCCCACCGACTTCAGGTGCGCGGGCGGCAGGCCGGCCGACTCCACCAGGTAGCGCAGCACCTGGGTCGAGCGCCCGGCCGACAGCTCCCAGTTCGTCGGGAACGGCGCGACGGAGCCCCGGGCGTCCGCGTGGCCCTCGACCGAGATCTCGTTGGGCGTCGTGACCAGCACCGATCCCAGCGCGTCGAGCACCTGCGTGGCGGCGGGGCTCAGCGCGGTGCTGTTGGTGGTGAAGAACGTCTCGGCGCTCACCAGGCCGATCGTGAGGCCGCGCTCGTCGATCGTGAAGGTCACGTCGGCTTCGAGGCCGCGCTCGGCGAGCACCTGCCGCAGCCGGTCGCGCAGCGCCGACAGCTCGTCGAACTCCTGCTGTGCCGCCGCGGCCTCGGTGTCGGCGAAGTCCTGGCCCTTCTCGTCCACCAGCTCGGGCGGCACCACGACACCGGTGACCGCGTCGATGTCCTCGGAGGGCTCCTGCCCGAAGCCGGTGGCGAGCGACGCGCTCAGCGCCTCGAACTTCTCCTGGTCGACGGTCGACATCGCGAACAGCACGATGAACATGCACATCAGCACCGTGACCATGTCGAGGTACGACGCCATCCAGCGCTCGTCCGGTCCGCTGTGCTCGGACTCGGTCACGCGGCGGCGTGCGCGCACGCTCATGAGAACAGGTCCTCGGCGTCCTCCGCGGGTGCGGGCTGCTCGGTGGGGCGCGAGCGTCCGCCGGACCGGTCGGACACCAGCGCGCCGAGGCGCTCCCGCACCAGCTGCGGTGCGGCGCCCGCCTGGATCGCGAGCATGCCCTCCATCAGCACGGTCATGCGCTCCAGCTCCAGCTCGCCCAGGCGCTGCAGGCGGCCGCCGATCGGGAGCCAGATGAAGTTGGCCGACAGCAGGCCCCACAGCGTCGCGACGAACGCGGCCGCGATCATCGGGCCGAGCGTGTCGGGCTTGTCGAGCTTCTCCAGCACGTGCGTCAGCGACACGACCGTGCCGATGATGCCGACCGTGGGGGCGAAGCCGCCCAGCGTCATGTAGAAGCGCGAGGCCGTGCGGTTGCGGGCGGCGGTCGAGGTCAGCTCGTCCTCCAGCAGCACCCGCAGGTCTTCCGCGTCCGTGCCGTCGGCGATGCTCTGCAGTGCCTGCCGGAGGAACGGGTCCTTCTCCTCGTCGAGGCCCTGCTCGAGGGCGAGCAGCCCCTCCGACCTGGCCTTCTCGGCGTAGCCGACGACCGTGTCGATCATGCTCTGCGCGGTGCGGCGCTCGCCGCGGAAAGCTCGGGGGAGCGACTTCACGGCGTGCAGGGCGTCGCGCAGCGTGCCGCTGGCGAGACCCACGGCGATGGTCGCGCCGAACACGAGCACCATCGGGGCGGGCAGGAGCAGCGAGCCGATGGTCGCGCCCTCGAGGTTGATCATGGCGATCAGGGCCCCGAACGCGAGGACCAGACCGAGGATGAGCGACGGATCCATCAGGCCTCCGTCCCGGCGGCGGCCGTGTCGACGGTGTCCGTGTCGACGGTGTCCGTGGCGACGAGGGCGGCAGCGGTGGCGAGCACTCCCGCGCGGAAGCGGGTGATGCGGGCGATCACGTCGTCCATCGTCTCCGTGACGACGAAGGTCGCGCCGTCGACCATGATCAGCGTCGTGTCGGGCGTGGCCTGCACACGTTCGATCAGGTCGGGGTTCACCGCGAACCGGGTGCGGTTCAGGCGCGTGAGGACGATCATGGGCTCCATCCTGGAAGGCTCGCTCCGTCCGGAGACGGAGAACAGACGGCCCGTCCTGGGCTGTCGGGAGGGACTGTCGGCCGTGCGGCGCGACGCGTTAGGGCGCGGGGTGCGCGACGCGCCGACGACGCCCCGACCTGGCGCGTGCGCCGTGTCGCAGGCGGCCGGGCGCGTCGACCGGGGTCAGCATGGACGGGACCGGACCCGACCGAGAGCGCATCGACGTGCGCGCGGCGCCGGAGGCGGACCGGAAGAGAAGGAGACGCATCCCGTGAAGCAGCGAACCCCGCAGACGGCGGCCGAGACGGCGGCGGAGGACTGCGGGTGCGCCCCGACCCCCGCCGAGCGCGAGTCGCTGTGGCGGGTGAACGTCAGCCGCCGCGGCGCCTTCGGGTTCGGGGCGCTCGGCGTGGTCGCGCTCGCCGCGTTCGGCGTGGGCACCGGGGTGTCGGCCGCGTACGCCGCGACCTATCCGAGCTGGGACGACGTGCAGCGGGCCAAGAACAACGAGGCGGCCAAAGCGGCCGAGGTCTCGCGCATCGAGGGGCTGATCCAGTCGCTCACCCGCAAGGTCGCGGAGACGCAGGCGGCGGCGCAGGTCGCGTCCGACGAGTTCTACGCCGCCCAGCAGGCCTACTTCGCGGCGATCACCGAGGCGGACAACCTCCAGGCGGAGGCCGATGAGCAGTCCGCGCTCGCCGAGTCGTCCGCGAAGAAGGCCGGACAGATCGCGGCGCAGCTGTACCGCAGCGGCGGAGACGACACCTCGCTGCAGCTGTTCTTCGCCGGCTCCGGTGCGAGCGCCGACCAGCTGCTGTCACGGCTCGGCACGATGGACAAGTTCCTGCAGTACAACCAGTCGGTGTACGACAACGCCGTCGCGGCGCGCAACGCCGCCCAGTCGCTGAGTGACCAGGCCGCGGTCGCCCGCGATGAGCGCGACCGGCTGCAGCAGGTCGCCGAGCAGAAGATGGAGGCGGCACAGCAGGCCGCGGAGGCCGCGCAGGCCGCGCTCGACGAGCAGTCGGCGAACCTGGAGACCATGCAGGCGCAGCTCGCGGCCCTCAAGGACACCACGGCCACCACGGTCGCGCAGTACCAGGCGGGTGTCGCGGCGCGCGAGGCCGAGGAGAAGGCGCGACGCG
>NZ_SSDO01000314.1:0-691 GCF_004794395.1 Microbacterium sp. K41
CCTGGTCGGCGGCGGCCGTGCTCATGCCGCTCGCCGGCGACATCTCGCCCCGCTGGACCGCGCTCGCGCAGCACCTGCGCGTGACCCGCCCCGACCCCGCCCTGTTTCGAAAGGACCCCTCGTGACCCTCGTCTCCGCCAGAGAACTCGTCACCGCCGCCTCGGACGCCGGAACCGGCATCGGCGCGTTCAACGTGATCCACCTCGAGACCGCGGAGGGCCTGGTGCGTGCCGCCGCCCTCGCGGGACTCCCGGTGATCCTGCAGATCTCGCAGAACTGCGCCGACTATCACGGCGGCCTGGAGCCCGTCGCGCTCGCCTCGCTCGCGCTGGCCCGGCGGGCGGAGACACCGGTCGCGGTGCACCTCGACCACGCCGAACGACCGGAGCTGGTCGACGAGGCCGTCGCGCTCGGCTTCGGCTCCGTCATGTTCGACGGCGGCGCGCTGCCCTACGACGAGAACGTCGCGCTGACGGCCGAGGTCGCCGCGCGCGCACACCGGGCTGGCGTGTTCGTGGAGGGCGAGTTGGGCGAGGTGGGCGGCAAGGACGGCGCGCACGCACCCGGAGTGCGCACCGACCCCGACGAGGCCAGGGCCTTCGTGGCCGCGACCGGGGTGGACGCCCTCGCGGTGGCGGTCGGCTCGTCGCACGCCATGACCGACCGCACGGCGTCGCTCGACCTCGACCTC
>NZ_SSDO01000315.1:0-4662 GCF_004794395.1 Microbacterium sp. K41
GACCTCGCCCGCGCGCAGGAGCTGCTCGACGACGAGACCTTCCGCCGCGTGCGCCACATCGTCACCGAGAACCAGCGCGTGCGCGACACCGTCACCGTGCTGCGGGCGGAGGGCGCGCGGGCCATCGGCGGCCTGCTCGTCGCCTCGCACGCCTCGATGCGCGACGACTTCGAGATCTCCACCCCCGAGCTCGACACCGCAGTCGACGCCGCGCTCGCCGCCGGTGCCCTGGGGGCGCGCATGACCGGCGGCGGCTTCGGGGGCGCGGCGATCGCGCTCGTGCCGCGCGACGAGGTCGAGGCGGTGACGACCGCCGTGCGCGCCCGGTTCGCCGAGGCCGGATACGCCGAGCCGCACGTGTTCACCGTCAGCCCGTCCGCAGGTCCGCACCGCGACGCCTGACACAATGAGTGGTCGAGCCGCCACGGTCGCGGCAGGAGAGGAACGCATGTCCTGGATCGTCACCGGCGGCGCCGGCTACATCGGCGCCCACGTGGTCCGCGCTCTCGCGGAGGCGGGTCTCACCCCGGTCGTGCTCGACGACCTGTCCAGCGGCGTCGCCTCGTTCGTGCCGGAGGGCGTGCCGTTCGTGCAGGGCAGCATCCTCGACCGCGACCTGGTCGAGAAGGCCCTGCGCGACCACGACGCTGACGGCGTGATCCACGTGGCCGGGTACAAGTACGCGGGGGTCTCCGTCCAGCGCCCGCTGCACACCTACGCGCAGAACGTGGAGGGCACCCGCGTGATCCTGGAGGCCATGCAGGCCGCCGGCGCCGCGAACATCGTGTTCTCCTCCTCGGCCGCCGTGTTCGGCACACCCGACGTGCCGCTCGTGGTGGAGGACACCGCCAAGAAGCCGGCGAGCCCCTACGGGGAGTCGAAGCTGATCGGCGAGTGGCTGCTGCGCGACCAGGCCATCGCCACCGCCGACAGCGAGCGGCCGCTCCGGCAGACCTCGCTGCGCTACTTCAACGTCGTCGGCTCGGCCGACCCCGCGGTGTACGACGTGAGCCCGCACAACCTCTTCCCGATCGTGTTCGAGGCGCTGCTGGAGGGCCGCACCCCGAAGATCTTCGGCGACGACTACGACACCCCCGACGGCACGAACGTGCGCGACTACGTGCACGTGGGCGACATCGCCGCCGCGCACGTGGCCGCCGCGCAGCGCCTCGCGGCGGGCGAGCCCATCGAACCGGCGTACAACCTCGGCTCGGGCGACGGCCTCAGCGTGGCGCAGATCATGGACGCGGTCGCCCGGGTCACGGGCATCGACTTCACGCCCGAGATCGGCCCTCGGCGCCCGGGCGACCCCGACCGCATCGTGGCCACCGGCGAGCTCGCAGCGCGCGACCTCGACTGGCGCATGCGGTACACGGTCGACGAGATGGTGCGCACGGGCTGGGAAGCACGGCGGGCCGCCGGCGCCTGAGCCTCACACGTCGCGGGTGCGGATGGGGTAGAGCCAGAAGCACAGCCACGCGAGCGCGGTGAACCCCAGCGGGATCACGGCCAGCATGAGCCGGATGGCGCCGTCGACCGTGTCGGGCTGCGCCTCGCCGAGCGTCGCGTCGAACCCCGACGCCGTGAGCACGACCGCCGCGACGATCGCCTGCAGCACGACGGAGCCGCGGACGACGAAGCCGTTGACGCCGAAGTACGCGCCCTCCCGCCGATGCCCCGTGCGCGTCGCGTCGTCGTCGATGATCTGCGCCAGCACGACCTCGAGCAGTTGCAGCAGCCCGCCCACGCCCACGCCCACCGCGACGCCGACGAGAGCCGCTCCGAGCACCGACGTGGGGATCAGATACCCGAGCACCGCGACCCCGAACACCGCCACGCTCCACAGCAGGGCCGTGCGGGGGGAGGTGCGGCGGACCACCGTGCTCCACAGCACGATCGACGGGATCGCGGTCACGAAGATCGCACCGAGCAGCAGGCTGCCCTCCCCCTCCGCCGCACCCAGCGAGTACCGCACGTAGAACGGCACCGACGCGAGGATCACCGCGATCGAGGTCTGCACGCACAGCGACCCCAGCACGTACGGCACGAACGCCCGATTGCGGAACGTGTAGGTGAGCTGGTCGCGCCAGCGCATCGCCTCCGACGCCGCCTCCGGCACGCGCCGCTCGATCATGCCGCCGAAGAACGACCACGCCAGCAGCACGAGGCACACCCCGGACAGCACGAGCGCCATGCCCGGCCAGCCGATCGCGTCGTACAGTGCCGGGGCGCCCGCCGTGCCGAGCACCATGCCGAGAATCGCGAAGATCTGCCGCGGCACGTTGCCCCGCGCGCGCTCCTCCGTCGTGCGGAAGATCTCCGGGAACAGCGCCGAGATGTTGAGCACCACCACCACGAACGCGATGTCGTAGACCGCGACCACCACCAGGAACCAGGCGATGAGGCCGTCCGCGGGCAGGTCGGGCGGCATCCACACCAGCGCGAACGCCACCACCAGCGGCACGATGCCGAGGCCGATCCACGGGATGCGGCGGCCCCACGGCGTGCGGATCCGGTCGGACAGCGCGCCCACCAGCGGGTTGAGCGCCGCGTTCAGGATGCCGTGTGCGACCATCGCGACGGCCACCCAGGTGGCGGGCACCGCGAGGTGCGACACGTAGAAGTAGACGACGAACGCGGAGAACGTCTGCGTCATCAGCTGCGTGGGGAACCCGGACGCCCCGAACGCGATCGACTGCGCCCGCGTCGGGGCCGCGTCGAGGCGACGGTCGCGCAGCCGGTCCGCGAGCGCCGTCACCGGGCCGCCCCGCGCTGCAGGTCGCGCAGGTCGCGCCAGCCGACCCGCACGAGGCCCTCGTCGTCGATCGTCTGCTCCACGAGCGGGTCGTCGAGCAGCCGCAGCTCGTAGCCGCGCTTGGCCGCCCCGAAGTCGACGGCGGCGCGCAGCTCGGCGCCGTCGGTCATCGGGTGCAGGTAGATCTCGGTCACGCCGGGCGGCACGGCCCGCAGCACGTCGAGGAACCCGTCGCGCACCCGTTCGTACGTCTCCTCCTGCGCCGTGCCCTCACCGGCCAGCTCGAACGGGTGCGTCCACAGCCGGTCGATGATCTCCACGCCGAGCGCATCGGCGGCGGCCGTGGCCTCCGCGAGCTTCGCCTGCAGCTCCTGGTCGGCCTCCGCGCCCTCCCGGTACCGCGGAAGCCGGAACGGCAGGCCGAGCCGGGCGGCGAGCTCGAACACCGGCCGCAGGAAGTCGCGCCCGCTCTGCAGTCCGTAGACCGAGCCCATGTGGTTGTCGAGGTGGGTGACGTCGACTCCGGCGTCGAGCGCGGCCTGCACCTGCGCCGTCAGCTCGGCGGCCACGTCGGCCTCGGATGCCCCCTGCTCGACCGCGGCGACCTCGTTCGGGAAGAAGCCGTCGCCGTCGACGAGGGTGGTGCCGGGGCCGGTGAGCGGACGCCACCGGTAGCGCCGCCACTCGCTGGTGAGCACGAGGTGCACGCCCACATCGAGGTCGCGTCGACCGGCGGCGAACGTGAGCGCCTCGGGCGCCCAGGCGCACGGGACCATGACGGTCGCGCTGTCGATGCGGCCCCGCTCGAGGAGGCTCCCGATCGCCGTGTTTGCCGCGTGGCACATGCCGAAGTCGTCGGCGTTGAGGATGATCGCCCTGGCACCGGACGGGAGGCCGAGCCGGTCGGCGAGCGGGGGCGGAGTGGTCATGGCGGGTCCTGTCGGGGTCAGCGGCCGGGTCGGGGTGTGGCGGCCGCGGGGGTGAGGAGACGGGAGAAGACGAGCGCGCGCAGGGCGGAGGCCGCCTCGCCCACGACCCCGACGAGCGGAGCCTCCGGGCCGAACGCCGAGACGAGGAACCGGAGCGGCAGCTGCGCGGCGAACTCCTCCGCGACGCGGTCGACCGCCTCCACGAGCGCGGGGTGCGCGGCCTCGCCGCCGAGGATGAACGCCTCGGGGTCGAGCACGAGCGCCACGGTGCCCGCCGCCACCACCAGGCGCCGGCCGATCTCGGCCACCAGCTCGCGCGCCTTCTCGTCGCCCTGCTGCGCGGCTTCGAGGTGGGCCAGCAGCGGCGCCCGCACGTCGAGACCCAGACCGAGCGCGAGGTCGTGCACCACCTCCTCCCCCACGACGGGGGCGCCGATCGGCAGCGGCGACTGCGGCAGGTACATGATCTCGCCCGCGACACCCGAGAAGCCCCGGTGCAGCAGCCCCTCGATCACGATGCCCGCGCCGAGGTCGTCGTCGAGCAGGAACAGGGCGAAGCTGCTCAGCTCGGCCCCCGCCCCCGCCGTCAGCTCCGCGAGCGCGGCCAGGTTCACGTCGTTCTCCACCTGCACCGGGCACCCGAGCGCCGTCTGCAGCGCCGAGCGGAACGCACCGCCGTCCGGGCCCTGGTCGTCGCGGATGCCTCCGTCGGCCGTCACGATGCCGGGCACCCCGACCACCGCGAGGTGCAGCGGGCCGCGCGTGGACTCACGGCACGACGCCACGAGCCCGGCGATGTGCCCGACCCGGTCCCCGGACGAGGGGAACGGCGCGTGCTGCTCGGCCCGCACGGTCCCGGTCGCATCGACCAGCACGACGTGGGCGGCATGATGATCCACGTGCACCGCGGCGGCGACCCCGAGCAGCGGGTGCAGGGCCACGCGCCCCGCGGCGGGACCCCGCGCACCGCGGTCGACA
>NZ_SSDO01000316.1:0-3448 GCF_004794395.1 Microbacterium sp. K41
CGTGCGCCTCCCGGTCGGACGCATCGCCGAGCACGACCTCCGCCAGCACGCCCGCCTCGACCGTGCCGGAGCCCGGGGAGCGTTCGAGCCCCACCACGATCCAGCCGTCGGCGGTCAGGCGCTCGGCGACCGCGCGGCCGATGCCCTTGCCGCTGCCGGTGACCACGACACTGCGCGGGGAGTCGGTCATGTCAGTCCCTCTCGAATCGGAACACGGCGGGGTCGAGCCCGAACCCGAGGCCCGGGGTATCGCTCGGTATCACGGCGCCGTCGAACCGCGGGCCGCCCGTCACGAACGAGGGCGCGGGGTCGTACGGATTCACGCCGCGCGCGAAGGTCTCGACCTGGATGCCGAGGTGGGCCGTTACCTCGGGGTACACGTGGCCCGACACGGGTATGCGCCGCTCGGCCGCCCACGCGATCAGCTCCCGTGCGGGGGTGACTCCGCCGATCGCGACCACGTCGAGGCGCAGCGCATCGACCTCGCCGACCTCCACCAGCGCCTTCAGCACCGCGGGGTCGGTCACCTCGTCGCCCACCGCGACCGGCAGCCCCGACTCGCGGCGGATCCGCGCGACCCCCGCCGCGTCCTCCGGCAGCAGCGGATCCTCGAGCCACGCCAGGCGCGGGTCGCCCCACTGCGCGATCTCGGCGAGGGCCGAGTCGGCGTCGGGCCAGCCGAAGCCCACGTCGACCACCAGCCCGGTCGTGTCGGGCAGTTCTGCGTTCAGCAGCGCCAGCAGCTCGCGCATGTATGCCGGATCGGGAATGCGGGAGATCTTCACCTGCGACCACCCGTCCGCCTGGGCCAGCACCTCGTCCGCGACCTCCCGCGGCGTGCGCTGCGGTGATGGGTACGCGGCCACGAGCATCGCGTCGCGGGGAGCGTCGCCCGTGCCGAGCAGACGCCACAGCGGCACCCCGGCCCGCCGCGCGGCGATGTCCCACAGCGCGATGTCGACGAGCCCGATGGCCCGACGCACGAGCCCGACCCGTCCGACGATCGCGCTCCCCCGCAGCATCCGCTCCCACGTGCTCGCCGGGTCGTCCGCGTCGGTGCCGACCGCGTGCGAAGCGACGAGCCGCTCCACGATCTCGGCCATCGGCGCCTCGCGCGACAGGCAGTACGCGACGCCGGTGGCGCCGTCACCCGCGGTCGCCCGCACCGCGGTGTACTCGCGGCGCGTGACCGTCATGGCCCCGAGCTGCAGGGGCGCGGGCAGCGGCAGCACCACCGTGGCGGTGTCGACGCGGGCGATCGCGCTCATTCGGGCTTCTTCGCGAGGGGCACGCCGTAGTCCACCATGAACCCGCCGTCGACGTACAGCGTCTGGCCGTTCATGTAGCGCGACTGGTCGGAGACGAGGAAGCTGACCGCCGCGGCGATCTCGCTCGCGTCGGCCAGGCGCTTCGCGGGGATGCGCGACAGGATCGTGTCGAGGCTCAGCGTGCCCTGCTCGACCCCCTGCCGGAAGACGCCCGTGTCGACGTAGCCCGGGGCGACCGCGTTCACGCGCACGCCCCGCGCCGCCCACTCGGCCCCGGCGGTGGAGGTGAGCCCGATCACGGCGGCCTTGGTCGTGGCGTAGGGCGCCCGGCCCGCGGAACCGCGTGAGGAGATGGACGAGATGTTGACGATGCGCCCCTCGCCGCGGTCGAGCATGCGGCGCCCGGCGGCCTGGAGGGCGGAGAACACCCCGTGCAGATTCACGTCGACCACGGCCGACCACTCGTCCCACGTGAGGTCTTCGATGCCGCGGTGCCGCTGGATGCCCGCGTTGTTCACGAGAACCTCGATGGGCCCGAGCTCGGCCTCGATCTCGCCGAACACCCGGTCGACCGCGGCGTGATCGGTCACGTCGAGCTCACGCCACAGGATGCCGGCGGGGTTGTCGCCCGCGGTGAGGCCGGGCACGCGGTCGGTCGCCACCACGCGATACCCGTCGGCGGAGAGCCGCTGTCCGATCTCCCAGCCGATGCCGGCGGAGCCTCCGGTGACGATGGCGACGGGGCGCTGCGCGGTCATGTCTCTCCTCTACGACGGGGATTTGCTATAGCAAGTGTAGCGGCCGCGGGCGGACGCGAGTCAATGCACACCGTGGCCGTGCCGCGCGAGCATTGCTAAGCTGGAGGAGCAGACCCCCTCCGCACCTGTGGATCCAGGGGGTCTCGCTGTGTCCGAGGTCAGATCTCCCGGGGAGAGCGCCGGGGGTCGCGCTCGGCAAGGAAATCGCCGTAACACTCCCAGGCGAACTCATTCCCCGGGTGCCGGTCGACAGCGGCGTACGCGCTCCAGGCGACGAGATCGGCCATCTGCTCGAGCTGCGAGTGCCTGGAATCCAGATGGATCGCGTCCTCCAGCACTCGACGCTGGTCGAGCTTGAGTCCACGGTGCGCAGTCCGATAGCTCGAGTCCGACCCGTCGCCGTCCATGAAGACGATGCCCAGCGCATCGCGCTCGTGAAGTTCCTGCTCGAACCGATGGACGAGCGCGGCATAGGTGTCGCTGCGAGTCCGTGCGAGCGCCCGAGGGTCTGCTGATCGGAACACTGCTCCGACCGACAGTCCTTCCGTGAAGCGCAGCGTCTCCAAGCACTCTCGAGCGACGTCGCGACCGAAGTCCTTCCAGTACTCGACCTCGCCGTGTCGATGCCGTTCGGGAAAGCGCCGAGAGATCCGTCCTCGACCGTTGACGTATTCCGTGGTGTGCAGCTCCTGTATGACGGGAACGCCCAACTCCCGCCAGAGACGTTTGCGCATCTCCAACCAGGTCCGCAGTACGCTCGACCACCGGTCGGGTGCGAACTCCACCCAGCCGTACACCACCAGTCCCGTCTGAGGGTGGCCCGAGTCGTCGACGTAGATCATCCGCTCGAGCGCTGCCATGCTCCATTCTCGCCATGGGCGGCGGCGCAGATCGCGCGGGTCAGGCGCGACACCGGCATTCCGCGTCGCTCCCCCGCCGGTGGAGGTAGGGACGCGTGCAGGTCAGTCGTCGAGGAGGCTCGCGACGAGGGTCACCGCGTGCGCCTCCAGCAGCTCCAGGGCCCCGGCGGCCAGGGGGGTCTGCCAGGCCTGGTAGGCGCCGCGGTCGTAGGCCTCGCGCGTCGGGAGGTAGACGAAGCCCGGGCCGTTCGTCAGGTTCATCACCACGATGGGCGTCGCGGGGAACCGTTCCCGCAGCGTCGTCTGCAACCGGGAGTACGCCTCGCCGGGATGCCCCACGACCACCGCGTCGCCCCAGCGCCACGCCCACACCGGGTGCTGCACGGTGGGCCCGTCGATGTAGCCGTCGCGCAGGTTCCGCGCCCGGCCCAGACGCTCGTCGCGGGAGCGGGGGTCGATGTCCTTCCACTCCTCCGCCAGCTGGTCGAGCGTCGGCAGGTCGCGCAGGGGGAGCTCGACGGCCGCCACGACCCCGCGCGCCCCGTCTCCGCCGTCGACCGGC
>NZ_SSDO01000317.1:0-8415 GCF_004794395.1 Microbacterium sp. K41
GCCTCGGCGACCACGGCGGAGGCGGCCGCGCGCTCGCCCTCTCGCACGTGCACCTGCGCGCGCTCCAGGCGGAGCACCGCGCGGAAGGTCACCGGCACGTCGTCGCCGTCAGCGCGGCGCAGCGCCTCCTCCACCTTCTCCGGTCGCGGGTCGAGCAGGGCATCGAGAATCAGCCCCCAGGCGTCGTGCTGCAGCTGGTCGGGCTGCGCCAGCCAGGCGTCGCGGATCGTGGCCGAGGCCGCCTCGACGTCGACCCCCCGGGACCGCAGCTCCGCGATGATCGCCCCGCCCTCCAGCAGCAGCCGACGCTGATGCAGCAGCGCCGGCTTCTCGTCGTGCACCATCGCGAGGATCGCGTCGAGCGCACCGGTGAGGTCGCCCTCGCTCTGCGCCACCGCGACCGTCATCGTCACGAGGTCGTACCAGATCTGGCGCTCAGAGCCGCCGGTCTCCTCGAACGCCGGCCGCCACTCGCGCAGCATCTCCGCCGCCTCGGTCGACCGGCCGCGCCACGCCAGCACCCGCACGCGCGTCATGCTCATGTACATGCGGAACACCCGCAGCGTGCCCTGCACGAAGTCGCGCGACAGCATCTCCTCGACGCGGTCGATCTCGCCGAGCTCGAGCAGCGGGACGATCATGTTCTGCGCCATGATCGTGCCCGACGTGCGCTCGACGCGCAGCTCCCGCGCCCGGCGCAGCCCCGCTTCGGCCACCGCGACCGCCTCCCGGTACCGGCCGAGCAGCGTCAACAGGTCGGAGTAGTTCACGCGGTAGCGCATCTCGGCGGTCGAGCCGTCTGCCAGCACCCTGGCCCGTTCGAACTCCCGCACGCCCGCCTCGACGGCGCCGAGGTGCGCCAGTGAGCCGCCGCGCATGTTCGCTGCGATCGACTGCTGGTCGCGCGACCCCGCGGCCGCGGCCCGGCGCTCGGCCTCGTCGGCGAGCCGGATCGCATCCTCCCGGTCGCCCGCGATCATCAGGCGACCGGCGAGCTGGTTGAGCAGCTCGGCGCGGAACGCCTCATCGGGCACGTGCTCCTCTGCGATGGCCAGCGCCTCGCGGAGCAGCGGCACGGCCCCGAGCCGCCCCAGGTTCACCAGGTACAGCGCCTTGTTGCGCAGCAGGCGGGCGTGCAGTCGCGGGTCGACCGTCGTCGCATCGACCTCGGCGAGCGCGACGTTGGCCACCGCGAGAGCGCGCTCCCCGTCGCCCGCGTTGCGCAGCACCGACCCGAGCACGTGCAGCAGTTCCAGGCGCCCGAACCCCGTCGCGGCGGCGGCGTCGGGCACGAGCGGCCACAGCTCGAGCACGAGCTCGCCGAAGCGCGCAGCACTCGCGAAGGCATACTGCGCCTTGGCCTGCCGCATGGCCTCGGCGGCGGCCGTGATCGCGCGACGGTCGTCTTGCGCGAGCTGCCAGTGATACGCGAGCGCGGCGGCATCGCCCCGGTCGGCGGCCCCCTCGCTCTGCTCCTCCAGCGCCTCGGCGTAGGCGCGGTGCAGGCGGGCGCGCTCCCCCGGGAGCAGATCGTCGTGCACGGCCTCGCGCAGCAGCGCGTGCCGGAACCGGTAGTCGTCGTCTTCTACCACGATGATGCCGCTGCGGGCGGCCTCGCGCAGGGCCTCGTCGAGACGTTCCTCGGGCAGCCCGGCCAGGCGCGTGACGAGCGGGTGGCTCAGGGGACGCTCGGCGCCGGAGATGACCCGCACCACACGCCCTGCGTCGTCGCCGAGACGGTCGAAGCGTGCCAGCAGCAGGTCGCGCAGGCTGTCCGGCAGCGGGCCCTGGGAGCACCCGGCGATCTCCTCCACGAAGAACGGCACGCCTTCGGCCCGCACCTGCAGCCGCTCGAGCGCGGACGGCGACGGAGCGCGTCCGGTGATCTGCTCGACCAGCTCGCGGACGGCCTCGTCTTCCAGGCGCGACACCGTCAGCCGCTCCAGCAGCCGCGCCCTCGTGGCCTCGCCGATGAAACGGCTCACCGCGTCGCCGCGACGCACGTCGTCGGTGCGGCACGTGATGAGCAGCAGGATGCGACCGCGGTTCCACGCCCGCAGCAGGAACGACAGGATGGCCAGGGTCGAGTCGTCGGCCCAGTGCAGATCTTCCACCACGAGCACCTGCGGCGACTCCTCCGCCGCGGCCTCGACCAGTGACGCCACGGCGTCGCGCAGACGCTCCGGGCTCGTGCGCTCGCGGTCGGCGGGGGCGTCGACGAGCTCGGGCAGCAGCATCCCGAGCGCCTCGATGCCCACGCCGACGACCGTTCGCACGCGCTCGACGCCCATCCGCGCCACGATCGACCGGAGGATGCCGGTGAGAGGGCCGAACGGCATGCGCGACGCGCCCAGGTCGAGGCACCATCCGACATGCACGTCGGCGGCGTTCGCGACCTCGGCGCCGAACTCGCGCGCCAGGCGGGACTTGCCGATCCCGGCCTCGCCCTCCACCAGCACGGCCGCGGGCACGCCGTCGCGCGCTCCGTCGAACAGACGGCGCACCTCGGCGAGCTCGGCGTCTCGCCCGACCATCGCGGCGCTGGGGGCTGGGGCCATGCCTCCATCGTCCCACCCACCGCCGACATCGGGGTCGCGGTGCGGGAACGGCAGCAGGACCGCGTCGGTCACCGGGCGACCGCGGGCTCGCACGGTCGGCACTCGCGCTCCGCGACAGCCGTGCGCGACACGACCCCGCGCTGCACGAGGCGACGCAGCAGCCGCCGCACGGGCCCGTCCGCCCGCGGCACGATCTGGTCCGCGTGCTCGATCAGGCGGCGGCGCTGCTCGACGGCCGTCGCGATGCGCTCCTGCTCGTGAGCGGTCACCTGCTGGGTCAGATAGGGATGCTCGAACATGATCTCTCCTCGGCGGTTCGGTGTATCCCTACACTCCGCTCTGAGGCCCCACCGCCACATCGGACGGATGCCCTATCTTCCGCACACCCCGGCGCGACACCCGCCTAGGGAGGGGCGACGACGGAGGCGGTCCGCGCGACGGGCATGCCGTCGAAGCGAGAACTCATGCGGCGGGCGGCCCGCTCATGACCGCGTGGACGGCGAGGCGCAGGGTCTCCTTCTCGGCATCGACGCGCACCGTCTCGGAGGGCAGCGCGCGTTCGGTCGCGATGCCCGACGTCACGGTGGCGAGGAACCGCGCGCGCTCCTCGATCCCACCCGCAGCGATCGCACCCTCGTCGACCAGGGTCGTCAGCCACTGCTCGATGCGGTGGCGCCCCATCCGTTCGAGCGCGAGGTAGGTCGCGGCTTGGTCCTCGGAGGGAGGCGTGGCGACGTACGCCTCGTAGAGCGCTCCCCACTGCTGCCTGGCGCGTTCGCCCACGCCCACGTGGGAGAGAAGCAACTGCAGGCACGCGGTCAGGCGCTCTTCGGGCGTGAGGGAGCGATCGCCGATGGGGTCGTCGGGAATCTCCAGGTCGTACATCCCCGCGACCACCGTCTCGATGAGTTCCCGCTGGGTGGGGAAGAAGTGCCGCAGCGAGCCGGTGCTCACCTGGGCACGCGCAGCCACGCCCCGCACGCTCAGTCGAGCCGTGGGGTTCTCGCCGAGCATCGTCGCCGCCGCGATGAGGATCTTCGAGCGGGTCCCCGGCTCCTTCGATTCAGCGCCCATGCCCGCCTTCCGCAAACCATCGATCTATCACAGTGTGATAGCTTAGCCCCTCGTTCACTAGCACGCTGTACTAATCGAGACGAGGACCGCGACGATGGGAATCGCGAACTGGCGCAACCGCCGCGTCCGCCACGGGTCAGGAGAACCACTGCGGCGGTACCGCTGGTGGCAGATGTTCAGCCGATCGCTGCGCTCGATCACCCTGGCGTCACCGGACGGCACGGCATCCATCTACACCGTCGACGTGCGCCACGGGGGTGACATGACCGACGGGGAGGTCCGCGCCCGCCTCTACGTCGACGGCGCACTGCGGTCGTACGCGAAGATGCCCACCCGCTTCGCGGTGCCCGGCGGCCACATCGAGGTCGCGATCACCGGCTTCGGGCTCAAGCGGTGCCATTACGTGCGCCCAGACGGCACCGAAGAACAGCTGTCACCCGATCCGCGATCGGCCGAGGGGCGCCGCGCCCGCCTGCACCACCGGCATCCCCGGGCGAGCCGTGCGATCGGCCTCATCTCCCTCACCCTCGTCGTCGTCGGACTCTGCGTCGAGGTTCCCCAGATCATCGAGGCTCTTTCGCAGATACCGCTGATCGCCGCATCGGTGGGCACCTTCACGTCGCCCATCCAGCTCCCCCTGCACATCAATCTGCTCATCGGGCTCGCGGCCGTCGCCGGCAGCACGGAGCGGGCCCTGCGGATGCGATCGAGCTGGATCGATGAACTCGCCAGTTGAGACCCCACGAAAGGAAACACCATGAGGAACCGCTCGCCGATCCGCAGCCGACGGAGGAACGATCATCGACGGCGATGGGTGGCACCGGTCGCCGCTGTCACCGCGGTCGCATCGCTGCTGCTGGCCGGCTGCACCGCCGCGACGCAGGACGACCGGGACGCCGCGCCCGAATCGGAAGCCGTGCAGGACTCGGACCTCGAGCGGTACAGGGGGCAGGAGCTCGACTTCGGGGCCTGTGACCCCGCGCTCGTGAGGTCTCAACCCGCCGTCCCTCAGGTCATCGATGCGGCGGAGAGCGCCGAGTGCGCGATGCTCACGGTGCCCCTGGATTACGGGGACCCCGCGGGTGAGACCATCGAGTTGGCGGTGGCCCGCATCGCAGCCACCGGCGAGGACCGCATCGGCTCGGTCGTGCTGAATCCCGGCGGACCAGGCGCGGCGGCGACGACGTTCGCCCCTCTGGTGGCCGCCCTGTGGTCGGGCGGGCCCCTCACCGACCGCTTCGACATCGTGGGCTTCGACACCCGGGGGGTCGGCCTCAGCCGCCCCGCCGTCGATTGCTACACCGACGACGAGCGAGACGCCGACGCTCCCCTCGCGGCACTCGGAGAGTGGACGGACGATTCCGCCCGCGAGATCGTCGAGAAGTGCGCCGACGGCACGGGCCGAGGCGATGTGCTCGCCCACCTCGGAACCCGCGATACCGCTCGCGACATGGACATCCTCCGAGCCGCGCTCGGCGACGAGAAGCTCACCTTCGCGGGTGTGAGCTACGGCACGCGCCTCGGAGCGGTCTATGCCGAGATGTTCCCGCAGAACGTCCGCGCCCTCGTCCTCGACGGCGCGGTCGACCCGCTCAAGAACACCCGAGAGCGTCGGATCCACCTCAGCGAGGGGCTGCAGGCGTCCTTCCAGCGCTTCGCCGACTTCTGTGCGGCCCAGGCCGATTGCCCTCTGGGCGCCGATCCCGCACGGGCGACGAGCGAGGCGCAGCGCCTCCTGCGGCCGCTTGTCGATGAACCGCTGATCGCCGCCGACGGCCGCGAGGTCGGCTTCCTCGCCGCCGGCGAAGGCATCGTCGCCGGGCTGTACTCCGAGGCGAGTTGGCCCGCGATCGTGGCAGGGCTGGCGGAGCTGAAGGCAGGTCGGCCGGATGCCCTGCTCGCGCTGCGCGACGGGTCATATGGCCGCTCCGAGAGCGGCGAGTACACGAACTCGTACGAGGCGCTCTTCGCGATCAACTGCCTGGACGAAGAACGCTTCACCGCCGAGGAGATGGCGAGGCTCGGCGAAGACCTCAACGACGCCGTGCCGTTCCTCGACCCGGGGACAACTCCCCCCACCCAGGACGGCTGCGAGTACTGGCCGTCCGAACCGACACTCGGCTACCCCTACGCGACGGACATCGACGGGCTTCCCGAGGTGCTCGTGGTGTCGGCCACGGGAGATCCGGTGACCCCTCACGACGGAGGCATCAGCCTCGCCGACACCCTCGGCGCCCGACTGCTCACCGTCGACGCCAACCAGCACGGCACCATCGTCTCCCGCAACGAGTGCATCGACGAGATCGTCGCCGACTACCTCGTCGACCTCGAACTCCCCGAGGACGGAGCGCGCTGCGCGCTGTGACCTCCTCCCTGGCGACGCCTGGTCCCTCGCCTGCTGCTCGCGCACGGCGAGGGACACGGGCACACCTCTCACTTGCTGTCGATGTGACCGATCGGATGGCCGCCGTCCGTGAACGCGGCGCGAGCAGCGGGCCAGCTGGTGTCGTCGACGTGCAGAGCGGTCCGCAGGTAGGCGGTGCTCATCCGCTGGATGACGGCGACCCGCTCGGGGTGCTCGTCGGTGGTCTCGGCGACGTCGTACCCCACGATGCCGCCGAGGGAGTGCTCGGCACCGTGGAGCGTGAGGAGATCCGTCGCACCGGGGCTGTGCGTATAGGCATCGGTGAACCAGTCCGGTCCGCGGCTGGACATCGCGGACTGGTCGTGGTCTCCGGCGACGACGAGGGTCGGCGTGCGAAGCTCCGCGAAGGACGGACGCATGAAGGGGAAGTTCGTCCGTGCGAAAGGGTGAAGGTGGTCGCCGCCGACACCGGTCGCCGCGAACAGGATGCCTGCGGTGACGCGTCGGTCGGACATGTCGTCGCCGACCGTGCCCGAGTCGTCGACGATCCGCGCCCCGAGCACGGACTGCGCGGTCTGTCCGCCCCAGGAATGACCGGTCGCGGCGACGCGCGTGCGATCGATGCGGCCGGAGAGACCGGGAACGGCGGCCTCGATGGTGTCGAGCTGGTCGAGGATGCGAGTGAGATCCGTGATCCGTTCGGTCCAGATCGTGGGGAACACCGGGTGATCGAACCCGAACCCGTTGCGGCGCGAGTCCAGATGCGTCGGCTGGATCACGACGAACCCGCGGGAGGCCCAGAACGCGGTGAGCGGCGCATACCCATCGAGGTTCCAGCCGTTGCCGTGGGAGAACAGCACGACGGGAAGGTTCGATCCCGTCGCGGGAGCGGACACCCGCACGTCGAGGGGAACCGCTCGGCCGGGCGCGGACACCGCCACGGGAGCGACGGAGACGACCGCGCGTCCGGCACCGATGATGCCGTCCAGCGTGTCGACGATGGATGAGGTCACGGCGAGTTCCTTTCCGAGGGGTGCAGCGCTCTGCGATAGTGGATATCGGAGCGCTGTTCCGCAACATTACGGAACAATGCTCCGTAATGCAAGCGAGCGCCGTCGAGGGAACCGGAGCAGGACATGAGCGAGGTCGAGAGCGAGCCGTCGCACGATGCGCGGCCGCAGCGAGCGGGTCGCCCGCGCCGGAGCGAGCAGGCTCTGCTCGAGGCGGCGGCAGCAGTGTTCGTGACGTCCGGGGTCGATGCTCCGGTCCGAGAGATCGCAGCGAAGGCGGGAGTCGGCGTCGGGACGATCTATCGTCACTTTCCGACGCGTTCCGAGCTGGTGGTCGCGGTGTACCGGCACCAGGTCGAAGCGTGCGCCGACGCCGGTCCCCGCCTTCTTGCGGAGAGCGCGACCCCCGAAGCCGCCTTGCGGGCGTGGGTCGCCCTGTTCGTGGAGTTCCTGGTCACCAAGCATGGCCTGCCCGGCGCACTGCAGGGCGACAGCGCCGGATCCGACGCCCTGCACACCTACTTCGTCGACCGTCTCGTCCCGGTGTGCGCCTCGCTCCTGGAGGCAGCGCGCGGGTCCGCGGAGGGGACGCCCGCGATCGATGCGTACACCGTGCTCCGAGGCATCGGGAACCTCTGCATCGGCGCGACCGGCGACGCGCGGTACCGGGCTGCCGACCTGGTGCAACTGCTCATCTCCGGGGTGCTCGCACCCGAAGCTCGCTGACCCCCTCGTCGAGCCGGCGTCAGCCCGCGCGCAGCGGCGAGCGCCGGGCCGAGGGACGCGACGTCTCCGGCACCAAAATCGCCAGCACGCGCACGAGCGTCGTCAGCCACAGCAGCCCCAGCCCGACCACGATCGCCTCGAGCGCCGTGACCGCGTACAGCCCGAACGGCAGCCACAGCACGACCGCCACCACCACGAGCACGCCCACCGCGATCGACGTCGCCACGAGCGCCGTCGGTCGCCCCGGTACCGCGACCGTGGTCAGTGCCGCGGCGGCCAGGAACAGCACGAGCGCTGCGAAGGCCGCGATGTCGTGCGGCAGGGGTGCCCTGTACAGGGGCAGCAGCCCCACGGCGGCGAGCGCCGCACCCGCGGCCGCCCACAGGCCCACGATCACGGCGATGCGCGGCAGGGCGTCGTCGCCCCGCAGGCGGTGCAGGTCACGGCCGATGTACGCGCCGACCGCGGCGACGAGCAGCCCGGCAACCACGAGCGTGCCGTTGAACGCCCACCCCACGCCGAGCTGCGAGAAGTTCTCCTCCCACCACCGCGGGTCGACCGCCGTCACCATCGCGAACAGCGTGCCGATCACCAGGAAACCGAACAGGAGCCCGGCGAGGTCGGCCGTGCGCAGCCCGACCCCGGCCCCGAACGCGAACCGGCCGCCCACGGCCGCCGCGAC
>NZ_SSDO01000318.1:0-409 GCF_004794395.1 Microbacterium sp. K41
CACCCTCGCTCGCGCAGGGACTCATCGGCGCGGCCGACGGTGCCGCGCGCGTCACGGCCGGGGTCAACGCCATCGCCAACGGCGACCCCGCACTCGGCTGGCCAGGAACGGTCGCCCTGGTCGCCCCGGAGGGTGCCCCCGCGCTCGTCGCCGGCACGCAGGCGCTCCAGGCCGGAACCGCCCAGCTCAGCGCCGGAGCCACGAAGCTCACGCAGGGCCTCGGCACGCTCTCGACCGGTGCCTCCACGCTGCACGCCGGCACCGTGCGACTCGACGACGGCGCCGGCCGGCTCGACGAGGGCGCCAGCACCCTGGCCACCGGCATCGGCACGCTGCAGTCCGGCGCGAGTGCCCTCCACACGGGCATGGGCGAGCTGAGCGCCGGAGCCGACGCGGTCGCGGACGGATC
>NZ_SSDO01000319.1:0-4896 GCF_004794395.1 Microbacterium sp. K41
GCCCGGGCCCTCCGCGGCGTCAGCGGACGGGCGGACCCTCGGCCCCGGGCTGCGCGGCCTCGTCGGGCTGATCCAGGGTCTCGTCCATCGCGGCGTCCACTGCGGCTTCGACGTCGGCCGGCGGGACGATGTCGATCGCCTCGGTCGCCGCCTCGTACACCTCGGCGAGGGTGTCGTCGACCGTGTCCTCGTCGATCCACGCCAGGTCGTCCTCCGAGTGGTCGTACTCGACGGGCACGAGCGCGAAGTCGTCGCCGTACTCCTCCAGTCCGGCCATCACGCTGTGCCGCACGGCGGCGCGGGCGTAGCGGTCGCGCAGGATCATCGGGTCGCGCCGCAGGTCCTTCATGAACGCGATCATCATGAACGCCATGATGATGGCGAACGGCAGGGCCGCGATGATCGTCGCGTTCTGCAGCGACTGCAGGCCGCTGCCCTCCGCGCCGCTCACGAGCAGCACCGCGGCGATCACGCCGACCAGCACACCCCAGACCACCGCGACCCAGCGCGACGGCTCTGGGCGCCCCTGCTGGGAGAGCGTGCCCATCACGAGCGAGGCGGAGTCGGCGCCGGTGATGAAGAAGATCGCGATGAGCAGGATGAGCACGATGCTCGTGACGAGGGGGAACGGCAGGTTCTCCAGCACGCCGAACAGCACCTCCTCGGGCGGGTCGACCACGAGTCCGGCGCCGTTCATCTGCTGCTGGATCGCGGTCGTGCCGAAGATCGCGAACCACACGAGCGAGATCGCCGACGGCACGACGATGACCACCGACACGAACTGGCGCAGCGTGCGCCCGCGCGAGATCTTCGCGATGAACATGCCGACGAAGGGCGACCACGAGATCCACCACGCCCAGTAGAAGATCGTCCAGCTCGACAGGAACGCCTCCGCGGCCTCACCCTGCGAGGCCGAGCGGCCGATCATGGTCGGCAGGTCGCCGAGGAACTGCACCGCGACCGACGGGATGACGTTCAGGATGAGCAGCGTCGGCCCGACGAAGAACACGAAGAACGCCAGCAGGATCGCGACGACCGCGTTGATGTTCGACAGCGCGCGGATGCCCTTCGAGACCCCCGAGACGGCCGACGCGATGAAGCACGCCGTGAGCACGGCGATGACGGCGATCAGGATGCCGTTGCCGAGCGGGCCGATGCCGCTCACCAGCTCCACGCCGTGGCCGATCTGCAGCGCACCGAGCCCGAGAGACGCGGCCGTGCCGAACAGCGTCACGATGATGGAGAAGATGTCGATCGTGCGGCCGACCGGGCCCGTGGTGCGGTGCTCGCCGAGCAGCGGCGCGAAGATCGACGAGATCAGCGGGGTGCGACCGCGGCGGTAGGCGCCGTAGGCGATGGCCCCGCCGACGAGCGCATAGAACGCCCACGCCTGCGGGCCCCAGTGGTAGAGCACCTGCGTCTGCGCGGTGTGCATGGCCTCGAGCGTGTTCGCCTCGACCGTTCCGGGTGGCGGGTTCTCGAAGAACGTCAGCGGCTCCGCGGCGCCCCAGAACACCAGCCCGATGCCCATGCCGGCCGCGAAGAGCATCGAGATCCACGAGAACATCGAGAACTCGGGCTCCTCGTCGTCACGGCCCAGAGGGATGCGCCCGTAGCGGCTGAAGCCGACGAACAGCATGAACACGAGGATGATCGTGGCGATCGTGGTGAAGAAGAAGCCGAAGTACTCCACGACCCACGCGAGCACGGTGCTGGTGGTGCCGGCGAGGTTGTCGCCCGCGAACACGCCCCACGCGATGAACCCGAGGGCGAATGCCGCCGCCACACCGAACACGAGCGGGTCGGTGCGGTAGGTGCGACCGGTCTCCTCGACCGAGACGCCCGGCACGAGCGCGGGGTGCACGCTGCGCGGCGGAACCGTGGTGATGTCGCGCACGATCTTGCGCGCGGCCTCTCCCGCGGTGCGGTGGGTGCCGGTGGGGGTCTGCGGACCGTCGGAGGGGGAATGCTTCTCGACCGGGTTGTCCATGAGAACCCATCCTCCCATGCGGGCCGCCTCGGCCCGGGCTGCCTCCCGCCGGAGCCGCCGCGTTCTCCTGCGGCCGGGCGGGTCTAGCGGCCGCGTCGCCCCGCGAAGAGCGCCCCGAGCAGAGGCAGTACGGAGACGCACAGCAGCGTGATCCCGAGCGGGGGCACCGGGGCGACCAGCAGCGCGCCGCCCACGAGCATCGCGGCGAACAGCACCCCGGAGGCGATGCGGCGCGCGATGCCCTCCAGCCGATCGAGGCGCCGCTCCAGTCGCGAGGTGTCGAACGACACGGTGCCGTCGTCGATGCGGGTGATGATGCGGTCGATGCGCCCAGGGAGGCGCCACGTGGTCGCGGCGTTCTCCATCGCCTGCTGGGCCATGTCCTGCATCAGGTTGCCGGACTCGTCGCGCAGCAGCCGAGCGGCGTAGGGCTCCGCCGCGTCCCACACGTTGAACGCGGGGTCGAGGCCGCTGCACATGCCCGAGGTGAGCGACACCGCCCGGATCAGCAGCAGCAGGTCTTCCGGCAGCTGGAGCGGGAGGCGGCGCACCATGTCGCCGAACTCGTCTGCGAAGTCGGTGAACTCGCGCGGGTCGACGCGGCTCAGCTCCGCGAAGCCCATGCCGCCGAAGCGGGCGAACAGGGCCGTCAGGGCGCGCTCGAGCTCGGCGGTGTCGGCGGTGGGCAGCAGCACGCCGATCTCCTTCGCGGCGGCCACGAGTCCGCGACTGTCGCGCGCGGTGACCGCGATCAGGAGCATCCGCAGCCCCTCGCGGAGGTTGTCGGGGACCTCGGCCATCATGCCGAAGTCGATGAACGTCAGACGGAAGCCCCCGTCCGTGGGAACCGGGGTGACGAAGATGTTGCCGGGATGCGGGTCGGCGTGCACGAAGCGATGCGTGAACACCTGGTCGAACATGACCTCGGCGAACGCGTCGGCGACGGCCCGCGGTTCGATGCCGGCCGCCCGCAGCGCCTCGGTGTCGTTGATCTTGATGGCGGTCACGTCGGACAGCGTCAGCACGCGGCGGGTCGTGCGCTCCCACACGATCTCGGGCGCCGCGACCCGCGGGTCGTCGGCGAAGTTCTCGCGGAACCGCTCGGCGCTGCGGGCCTCGTGCAGGTAGTCGATCTCCTCCAGGCTCGTGACGGCGAACTCCTCCACGAGGGCGGGCGCATCCACCCGGTCGGCGACGATCCGCACCCGCGTGAGCCAGCGGGCGACCCGGCGGAGGGCGGCGAGGTCGACCGCGACGATCTCGTCGATACCCGGGCGCTGCACCTTGACCACGACCTCGTCGAGCCCGGTGTCCTCCGCGTCGAGGGCCGAGAGCCGCGCGCGATGCACCTGACCGAGCGAGGCCGCGGCGACCGGGGTGTCGTCGAACCAGGCGTAGGCGCGCTCCAGGGGGATGCCGAGCTCGGCCTCCGCGAGCGCCCGGATCTGCGGGGTGGGCACCGCGGGCACCTCGTCCTGCAGTCCCTCCAGCTCCTTCGTGATCTCGGGCGGGAGCACGTCGAGGCGCGACGACATGAACTGCCCGACCTTGATCATGAGTCCGCCGAGCTCGACCGCGAGGGTGTGGAAGCGCCGGGCGAAGCGCTGCATCCGGCGCGGGCGGGTGCGCTCCGCGACCGCGGCGAGCCCGAAGCGCGGAAGCACCAGCTCGAACCACCAGATCTTCACGAACTCGCGGCTCGCGAACGACAGGATGCGGCGGTACCTGGCGCGATGGACGCCCTGGGCTACCGCTTCCGTCATCGCGTCATCCTTCCGCCGTTCCGCGCCGGATGCCGCACGACGCGGTCAGTCCTGGGCAAGGATCGTGTACAGCCTACGGCGGGCGTCGTCGAGCACCTCGATCGCCTGCTGCACCTGCTCCGCCGAACCGCTGCGACCGACCTGCGCGGCCGCGGCGGCCAGGTCGACGCCGGCCTTGGGCAGCGCGCTGTAGCGGGGGTCGCGTCCGCGGTCCCTGTCGGAGGTGGACACCCACGGCGCCGGGGTCTCGGTGGTCTCGTCGGCGACGGCGCGACCGGCCTCGGTGAGCGCATAGGTCTTGCGGCCGTTCTGCTCCTCCGCCTCGATCAGCCCTTCGTCGGCGAGCAGCTGGAGCGTGGGGTACACGGAACCGGCGCTGGGCTTCCAGGTGCCGCCGCTGCGCTCGGCGATCTCGTTGATGATCTGATAGCCGTGCATGGGGCGCTCGGCGAGGAGCGTGAGCACGGCGGTGCGGACGTCGCCGCGCGCCATGCGGGAGCCGCCGGACGGGCGCGAGTCGAACGACTTGCGGAGCTGGTCCATCGCCTCGAAGAGCGCGCCGGCCGGACCGTGGGGTCCGCCGAAGAGGTTGCCGAGGCCGGACGCGAAGTCACCGGCACCGCTGCCGCCGGTGTTCCCGGTTCCGCCGAACGGGTTGGAGGGGAATGCGTTGCTCATGATGACCTCCCAGTCGTGAACGATAGTTAACGATATATCGCTCACGCTGGGCGTGGGGTGGGAGTTTCGACCGGCGCGAGCAGGGCCGCGCCGGTCGCCGTCGCGTCCGCCCCGAACTCGGCCGGAAGGACGCGGGCCCGCGCCGGGCCCGGCATCGCCACGGCCCGATAGGCCCGCGCCACCTCGTCCAGATACCGCTCACCGATGCCCGCGACACCCCCGCCCACCGCCACCACCTCGACGTCGAGCACCGCGTTGGCCGCGGCGAGAGCGCGCCCGAGGAACTGCGCCCCCTGCGCGATCACCTCTGCCGCCGTCCGGTCGCCCGCACGGGCCAGGGCATCCACCTCGCGCAACGGGAGCGGTGTCCCGGTGCGCTCCCGGTACGTCCGTTCGAGTCCGGGCCCCGACGCCACGGCCTCGACGTGCCCGGGCGCCCCGCAGCCGCAGCGCCTCCCGGCGAGC
>NZ_SSDO01000320.1:0-1410 GCF_004794395.1 Microbacterium sp. K41
ACGCCCATGTAGAAGCCGAAGAGCCCGAGTTGCACGACGAGGAATGTGAAAGCGATCCCCGGCGAAAGAACCAAGAAGACAACGACCAGATAGCCACCGATACGGACCCCGAGGAACACGATCTCCACCCATCGACGATCCAGGTGCCCTCGAGCGAACACCCGACGGACTCCAGACGCGTGAAGGGAAACTCCCTCCAGAAGAAGGATCGGAAAGAAGAACCACCCTTGATGTGCGCGCAGCCACCGCAACAGCCCACGCTGGTACTTCTTGGCACTCTCGTCAGTGACAGCGATGACCGGAAGCTCGATGTCCGGGTCGACACCGAGCTTGTTCGGATTGCCGTGGTGCCTGGTGTGCTTGTGCTGCCACCATCCATAGCTCATGCCCACAAGCAAGTCACCAAGAATGAGACTCACCCAGTCGTTCCACCGGCCTGAGACGAAGATCTGCCGGTGCGCCGCGTCATGACCTAGGAACGCGATCTGAGTGAAAAGCACCGCGAATCCTGCGGCTACAAACAACTGCCACCAGGTGTCTCCCAACCACACAAAGAGAAGGAGACCCAGCGCGACCGCAAGAGGGGCCCCAACCAACTTGGTCCAGTAGTACCCGTATCGTCGGCGGAGCAGACCAGCGTCACGCACCTGCTGCGCGAGAGCCGTGAACGAACTCGCGGCACGGTCACGCGGGCGAGTTCGGATGACCGAAGCGGTGTCACCCATGATGACCTCCCAGCGGTGGAGCCCCTAACTTAGGGGCGCCCCACCCTCCTCTTCCCAGTCGCTCGCCCGGGATGCGTCGTCGCTGTACGCGGTGTGGGCTCCCGCGGCGAACACCACGGACTCGGCGAGCGATGCCACGAGCGCGACTCGTTCATGCTCGCGCGCCGAAGCCTTCTCGAGCCCCAGCGCGGACACGAGTCGTTCCGCGACGAGGCGCCGGTTGATTTCTACCAACTGTTCCGCGATGACTGCGGCAAGGCCGTCTCGCAACTCAGGCAGATTGGTGTTGGCGATCTCCAGTCGGCGATCTGAGACCTTCAACTCCACCGTCGGATATCCACGGGCGGAAAGAAAGTCGCGCATCGGCACCCCGTGGATCGCGGCGACTTCGTCGCGATCGGCCTGACGCGTGAACACCGCTTCGACGGTGTAGCGGTCCGGGGCATCATCCGTCATGAGCGTCGCCGGAAGCGAGCTGAGCATGACCGCTTTGAGCCCCAGCGGTTCTACGTTCTTCAATTGTGCGTTCATCTTCAAACGTTACGCCCCGAAGATGTGCGTGCTCACAGCTTCAAGCGCCGACCGGCGAGGGCACGAATTTGCTCACGAGGCTCTCATCGAGCCAGCCCCGATCCAGGCAGCAATCGTCACCGCGTGGGTGTTCAAACTGCGAGGCAACTCACCG
>NZ_SSDO01000321.1:0-233 GCF_004794395.1 Microbacterium sp. K41
ACCTCGCGCGCGCCGGCGTGCCGCACGGCGTTGAGCAGTGCCTCCGCGGCGATGCGCAGCAGGATGCCCGCACGGGCGGGGTCGAGATCGGGGTCGGCACCCGGAACGAGACGCACGGCCGCCCCCGCCGCGCCCAGTGCGGACACCAGGCGCCGCAGCTCGCCGTCGAGGTCGTGCACCGGGGTCGTGCCGCCGCGGGCGAGCCGGGCGAGGGTCGCCGTCTGCGCCTCCAG
>NZ_SSDO01000322.1:0-657 GCF_004794395.1 Microbacterium sp. K41
CCAGTTGCTCGACCGGGGCGGCGGCAACGGCGGCGGGGGAGGCTCGGCCGGTTCGGGCGGCTGGGTGCGGCCGCACGGCGGGGCCCGCAGCTCCAGCTACGGACCCCGCACGTCGATCTGCGGCCCTCGGGGCTGCTCGTCGAGCTTCCACTACGGCGCCGACCTGGCGAACGGCTGCGGTGCCGCCATCTACGCCGCGAACTCCGGCACCGTGGACTACGCCGGATCCAACGGCAACTACGGCAACTACGTGCGCATCCAGCACGGCGGCGGCGTGAGCACGGGCTACGCGCACATCAAGAACGGCGGCATCATCGTGCGCCGCGGCCAGTGGGTCAACGCGGGCCAGGTCATCGCGTACGCCGGAGACACCGGCCGTTCGTTCGGCTGCCACCTGCACTTCGAGGTGTACATCAACGGCGGGTACACGAACCCCGTCCGCTTCATGGAGGACCGCGGCGTCTACGTCTGACCCCGCGGAGGCGCGGCATCCACCCGGGGTGAGCCGTGTGCGCAGCCCGCCTGCCACTCGGCTCAGCTCCCCGGATACGACGGCGGAGTAACGCCCCGCGTCAGCCCACGCTGACCGGGCGCGAGCCGAGCTGGAGCACGGTCGGCGCGCCGCAGCAGCCGCCTCCGGCCTCGGCGTCGAACCCG
>NZ_SSDO01000032.1:0-334 GCF_004794395.1 Microbacterium sp. K41
CCGGGGCCGACCTCGACGCCGTGGCCGCGGAGGCGACCGGAGCGCTGGTGGCGAAGAGCGGACAGCTCGGGGAGCCCGAGGCGGAGGCGGGCGCCGCCGGGAGCACGGGGGTGGGAGCGGGTACGACGACCGGGTCCGCGACCGTGCCGGAGTCGGAGCCAGGGACGCGGGGGGACTCGCCGAGCGGGTCAGGATCCGCGGCCACGGGCGGGACTCCGGCGGACCCGTCGGAGTCGGGCGCGCATGAGGAGGGCGCGAGTGTGCGTCGCGTGCGGGTGCGCAACCCGCTGGGCATCCACGCGCGCCCGGCCTCCGCGATCAGGGCGGCCGGGCG
>NZ_SSDO01000323.1:0-4065 GCF_004794395.1 Microbacterium sp. K41
CGCGGCACCCGCGCGGTACCCCTCGGCGTGGCCCTCCGCGTAGCCGCGACGGCGTGCACGCTCCTGCTCGGCGCGGTGGTCGGGGCCGCCGAGCCGCGGGAAGGCCGCGGGGGCGAAGGCGTCAGTAGACATATTCGTCCTCGTCGGCGCGCTGCACCGTGATGTCGCCCGCCGCCTCCAGGGCTCGGATCGTGCGGACGATCTCGGCGCGTGCCTCCTCGACCTGCGACATGCGGACGGGCCCGAGCGTGCGGGCCTCCTCGTCGAGGTTCTCCCTGTTGCGCTCGGAGACGTTGCGGCGGATGAGGTCGACGATGGGCTGCGGGGCTCCCTTGAGGGCCAGTGCGAGCGAGCGGATGTCCATGCCGCGCAGCACGCGCTGCGTGTCCCGGTCGTCGAGCTTGACGATGTCGACGAACGTGAACATGCGCGAGCGGATGTCCTCCGCGAGGGCGCTGTCGCGGTCTTCGATGCTCGCCAGCAGCGCCTTCTCGATCGTCGCCCCGGAGCGGCCGATGATCTCCACGAGCGGCTCGACACCGCCCAGCACCTCCGGGGCGTCGCGCGACGCGAAGCTGCCGGTGCGCGACTTGAGGGCGTCGGCGACGATCGCGATGGCCTCCTGCGACGCGGTACCCATGGTCGCGATGGCCTGGGCGACGTCGGTGCGGGCGGGGTCGGGGAACGCGGCGAGCACCGCGGCGGCCTGATCCGCGGAGAGGTGGGCGAGCACGAGCGCGACGGTCTGCGGCAGCTCGCCGTCCAGCAGGGTGGCCAGTTGCGCGGGGTCGGCCGAGGTGAGGAACTCGAACGAGGCGCTCATCGAGGTCGAGCCGACGCGGCCCAGCACGGCCGCCGCCCGTTCGGCGCCGAACGACGCCTCCAGCAGGCCGGCCGCGATGTCGCGTCCGCCGCGTGCGGGCGGCAGGTGCCCGGCGGCGATGCGGTGGAACTGTCCGAGTGCCTGTGCCGTCGTGGCGGCGTCGAGGTCCTGCAGCCCGATGATCTCCGCGGCCACCGCCTCCGCCTCGGCCTCGGACAGGTGCTTCATCACCTCCACCGCCTGGGCGCGGTCGAGGTTCATGAGAACGACCGCGGCGGTCTGCCGGTCGGTCAGCCCGGTCACGCGTGCGACCGATCGTCGATGAGGGTGCGCAGCAGCTCGGCCGTGCGCTGCGGGTCCTGCCGGGTGAGGGCGCCGATCTCGGCGCGGCGGCGCTCGAGGCTGACCTGGGCGGGCTCCGGGTCGGGCTCGGGCTCCGGGTCGAGGTCGGGCGCCGGCTCCAGGAACGCCAGCGGGGTGGTGGGGGCCTCCAGCACGGCGGTGGGTGCGTCGGCGGACAGCGCCGACAGGGCGGGCGGCCGGTCGCCGAACAGCTGATCGAACTCCTCCACGCGTCCGGCCCGACGGCGGGCGCGGATGATGAACGCGGCGATCGCGGCGATCAGGGGGATCGCGATGGCCGCGGCGATGATGACGGTGTTGAGCAGGGCGGCCTGTCGTTCCGCGTTCTCGGCGTCCTTCGCGGCCTGCAGCGCCGCCTGCGCGGACTCGGCGTCGGTCTTGCTGAACGCGACCAGCTCGACGGTGAGGTCGTCACCGCGGGCGCGGTCGATGCCGGCGGCCGTGGACACCAGGTCGCTGAGCTGTGCGGAGCTGAGGTCGCCGCCAGCCCCGGCGTCGACGGCGACCGACACCGACTGCCGCAGCAGCGTGCCGGCCGGGGTCGAGGTGCTCTCGGTGGCCTTGTTGACCGCGTTGGTGCGGCTCTGCTCGGTCGCCGACGACGTGCCGCCGTTCTCGCTGGGCACGGCGATGTTGTCGGGGCCGAGCACGCCGGCCTCCGAGCTCGCGCCGTTCTGCGTCTGGCTGCGGGTCTCCTCGGTCAGCGGCGGGGCGCCCTCGGCCGGGGTGTAGGTCTCCTCGATGCGCTCGTTCACCGACCGGTCGATCTCGGCGACCACCGTGACGGTCGCGTTGCCGGGGCCGACCACCGTGTCGAGCATCTGCTGCACGCTCGCCGTGACGCGCGCCTCGTAGTCGCCCGCCTGCTGGTCGAGGCCGCCCGTCGAGCCGACGCCGACGGCCGACAGCGTGCGCCCGGTCTGGTCGACCACGGCGACGTTCTCCGGCTTCATGCCGCTGACCGCCGCGGAGGTGAGGTGCACGATCGCCTCGACCTGCTTCTGGTCGAGGGTGCTGTTGCCCGCGGTCTCCACGAACACGGAGGCGGTCGCGTCGACGGTCTCCGACACGAACACGCTCTCCTCGGGGATCGCGAGCTGCACGGAGGCGGCGGAGACCCCGTCGATCGCGGAGATCGTGGCGGCGAGCTCGCCCTCGATGGCGCGCTTGTACGTCACCGACTGCTGGAACTCGGAGGTGGTGACGCCCATGTCGTCGAGCAGCGAGTAGCCGGCGCTGTTGGCGCTGGGCAGTCCGGCGGATGCGGCGGCGAGGCGCTGGTCGTACACGTCCTTCTCCGGCACGAGGACGGTGGCGCCGCCGTCGGCGAGCTCGTACGGCACCGACGCGGAGCGGAGCTGCTCGACCACGGCGTTGGCGTCGGTCGCGCTCAGCCCGGAGAACAGCGGGGTGTAGGTGGGGCGGGTGAGCCAGCTCGACAGGGTGATGATGCCGAGGGCGAGCACGGCGACACCGATGATGGCGATGGTGCGCTGGGCGAGCGAGAACCCCGCGATGACACGGCGGATGCGCTGGAACGCACCGGCGACGGCCGGGGGCATCAGGCCTGCATCCGCATGATCTCGTTGAACGCGTCGACGCCCTTGTTGCGCACGGCGGCGACGAGCTCGAGCGTCACGGCCGCGCGCGACGACGCGATCATGGCCGCGTGGATGTCGTCGAGGTCGCCCGTGACCGCGGCGACCTTGAGCGCGTCGGAATCGGACTGCAGCGAGCGCAGCTCGTCGATCGCGCCCGTGACGCTGTTCGCGAAGGCGGAGCCGTCGGTCGTCTTCGCCCCGGTGACGGGGGAGGTGGTGAGACCGAGGGACGAGGCGACGGCCTCGATTCCGGAGACCGCGCTCATGCGTTGCGTCCGATCTGCAGGGCCGACTCGTAGGTCGTGCGGGCTCGGTCGACGATCGCCGCGCTGGCCTGGTAGCCGCGCTGCGCGAGGATGAGCTGGCTCATCTGGTCGCCGAGGTCGATGTCGGGGTAGCGCACGTAGCCGTTCGCGTCGGCGAGGGGGTGGTCGGGCTGGTGCACGAGGCGGCCCTCGGCGCTGCCCTGCACGGTGCCGGCGACGTAGACGCCCGGCGACTGGGCGCTGGTCTGGGCGAGCACGTAGCGCGCACGGAACGCGGCGCCGTCGGTCGAGCGCACCGTGTTGATGTTGGAGATGTTGTCGCTGATGGCGTCGAGCCACTTGCGGTGCACGGTCAGTCCGGTGCCGGCGATGCCGATCGCGTCGAAGGTCATGAGGTCCTCATCGCGGTGCGCATGGAGGAGAACGAGCCGTTCACGGCCTGCGTCGCGAACTGGTAGCGCAGCATGGTGTCGATGCTGGAGAGGGTCTCGGTGTCGAGGTTGACGTTGTTCCCGTTGAGCCTGGTCGGCTCCAGCGAGGTGCCGACCGTCGCCGACACGCGTCCGTCGCCGCGGGCGATCGAGTCCGCGAGGGCCTCCTCGAACCGCACGCGCTTGGCGTGGTAGTCGGGGGTGTTGATGTTGGCGATGTTGTCGGCGATGGCCCGCTGGCGCAGCGAGAGCCCATCGAGCGCACTCGTGAGTGCGGTGATGGTGACAGAGTCGAACACGAACCGGCTCCCCGTGTGTGGTGGAAATGGCCGATCCCTGGCCGAGTCTTGCGAGCCATCCGTGCTCACGGTGCACTGTCGGCAGGCAGGCCGGGTGCGTTAGGCGGCCGTCAGCCGTCCACGTCGAGGTAGGCCGGTGCGTCGGGTTCGCGCGGTGCCGGTACGCGCCCCACGGCGCCGAGGTGCTGGCGGACGCCGTCGATCTCGTGGCGTACGCGGTCCATGGCCGCGCGCTGGCGGTCGATCACGCGGCGGGCGCGGTCGGCGAGGTGCGCGGGCAGC